>CAUROE010000069.1:0-2649 GCA_963526465.1 uncultured Saccharimonas sp. (SeqCode) | reverse complement strand
TTATCGCACAAATGCGCAAAGTTATAATTTCGAAAAAGCGATGATTCGTTTTCAAATTCCGTATAAAATTTTTGGCGGAACACGTTTTTATGACCGCAAGGAAATTAAAGATATTTTAGCTTATTTGCGAGTAATTTATAACCCACTTGACCGTGTAGCTTTTGAGCGAATTGTGAACGTACCGGCACGCGGTTTGGGCGCGGTGAGCCTTTCAAAATTCTTGGATTGGCAAAGTTCGAATGGTCTGGATTTAATTTCAAGTCTACTTCAAGCAAGCGAACTTTCAACTTTAGCAACGCGGGCACGAAAATCTTTAGAAAATTTGGGTGAAATTTTTAGAGAGTGTCAAATTCTAAGCGAGAATTCTTCAAACCCGAGCGAAATTATTGAACGAATTTTGGAACGCACAAATTATGGTAAAAACGAAAAACTAACCGAAAACGAAGCAACCGAACGCAGTGAATACCTTTCCACATTAGTGAGTGAAGCAAAAAACTACGCAGATTTAGCAAGTTTTTTGGAAGATGCAGCACTGATGAGCTCAAGCGACGCACAAAGTGGCGATGAGGTAAATTTAATGACACTTCACTCAGCAAAAGGTTTGGAATTTCCAGTCGTGTTTCTTGCCGGAATGGAAGAAGGCATCTTTCCGCACAGCCGAGTTTTTGATGCAGGTGAAGATGATCTAGAAGAAGAACGCCGCCTTTGTTATGTGGGAATGACGCGCGCACGAGAAGAATTAATTTTAAGCTACGCTGAATCGCGAGCAGTTTTTGGGCAAAGGAATTATTCAAGCCCGAGCCGATTCATTACAGATGCCGAGTTGGAATTACCGAAAAAAGATTTTGACAGATGGAATAATTTTTCAGATGATTACGAAGATGATTTTAGCCAGGAAGTTTCTTTTGATGATTTTTATTATGATGAAGCAGGATTACAAATTGGCGACCGCGTAAAAAGTCCAGCTTTCGGTGTAGGGAAAGTGCTCGAAATCGATGGAATGGCAATTGAGATTCAGTTCGAAAATGGCAAAATTCGCAAATTAAATGCTGAATTTGCACGCCTTGAAAAGCTCTAAAAATTTGACCTTTCGAATTTTATTTGCTAAAATAGATTTAATAATGCGAGTTTTACAACCAATTTATTTTTATAAAAAACAGCTTACAATTGCGGGATTTATCTCGCTTGGATTTTTACTTTTATTAAACATTTTTGCAGTTGCTGGACGAAATTCCGCCAAAGCTAGCGGCGAGGGAAACAAAATTTTAACTGTTTTCGAAAATGGCCAAAAATTTTCTTTTAAAACTAATGCAAAAACAGTTCGAGAAGCATTAAATGCGCAAAAAATTAGTTTTTCGAAAGATGATACAGTTGAGCCAAGCCTTGATGGCGAACTAACAGGTGCGGAATATAGCGTAAATATTTATCGCGCAAAACCAGTAATCATTGAAGATGGTGATTCAAAAATAAAAGTAATGACCGCCGCACAAACCTCACGGCAGATCGTTCAAAAATCTGGAATTAAAATTCATAATGAAGATAAAGTTGCTTTCGAACAATCTGGCAACATTCTTGAAGATGGAACAACAAACTTATTAAAAATTACACGAGCAAAAGAGATTTTGGTTGAACTTTTTGGTAAAACCGAAAGTTTTCGAACACAAAGCAAAACCGTAGAAGATTTCTTGAAAGAAAAGAATATATCGCTCACAAAAGATGATGGAATTTCAATTGATAAAAAAACCACAATTTCGAATGGTTTGAGTTTTCGAATTTGGCGAAACGGTAAGCAAACAATTACAACCGAAGAAGAAGTTGCTTTCTCAACCGAAATAATTAAAGATGCGAATAAAGATTCTAGCTACAAAGAAATAAAAGAAGCTGGAGAAAAAGGCTCGAAAAGCGTAACTTATGAAATTGAAATGCAAAATGGTAAAGAAGTTTCACGCAAAAAAATTAACGAGACGGAAATTAAAGCTGCTAAAAAACAAGTTGAGATTGTTGGTACAAAAGTTAACCTACCAGCTGGCTCGCACAGCGATTGGTTGAGTGCTGCAGGAATTTCTTCAAGCGACCACGGAATTGCAAATGCAATTATTGGTCAAGAATCTGGCTGGCGAGTTAACGCAACAAACAGATCGAGTGGAGCTTATGGTATTCCGCAGGCTTTACCTGGTTCGAAAATGGCTTCAGCTGGAGCTGACTGGCAAACAAACCCAATCACGCAGCTTAAGTGGATGAATTCTTATGTACTTGGTCGCTATGGAAGCTGGCAAAACGCTTATGCCCATAAAAAAGCAAAGGGTTGGTATTAGTGGTAAATTTGAAATTTAATCAAAAATCTGGTAAAAAGTTTTCGAAAAAATCCAAAAATAGCGAAAATTTAAACTTAAAAAATAATAAATCACTTGGTCAGCACTGGTTGCGAGACAGGGTTGTTCTAGATGGAATTGCAGAAGAAGCTGAAATCAAAAATGGTGATTTCGTACTTGAGATCGGTCCAGGGCTTGGAACTTTAACTTCTTCACTTTTAAATTTCGCAGGTCAAGATGGTGAAGTTCTCTCAATCGAGTTTGATGAAAATTTGGCAAAAAAACTACCAGCGCAATTCCCAGGGAAAATTTTAACCGTAAAAAATTCGGTTTTTTT
>CAUROE010000068.1:0-2650 GCA_963526465.1 uncultured Saccharimonas sp. (SeqCode) | reverse complement strand
TTTATCTCTTGCATACGCCAGGGAAATAGCTACAGAATATCGTGGACTGATTTTACGTAACATTGACCCGCTAGAATATCGAAACTCTTCTAATATAGAAGAAAAGAAAATAACCTTTGCGGAAATGGCGATTAGATGGCGTGATAAACGTTTAAAATTGGGAAAACTTAAACCCGAAACAGTCAATGATGCTTTCCGCCGCGTGGAATTGCATTTATTTCCGAAAATAGCAGACTTACCTATTGAGCAAGCGAGTTATAAAACCTTTGAACCCGTATTATTGCCGCTTAAAAACTCTAATACGCTTTATAAGATAAACATTGCAATAAATCAGATTTTCAGAATGGCAGAGGATGAAGATTTAATAGTTAAGAATCCGTTTAGAAAAATTCATGATGAGTTTACTTATGTGGAAACTAAAAATCATCCGACACTTGCACCAGAAGAATTACCCCGTTTGTTTGAAGTGATGCAAGGGGCAAATTTAGAAAAACCAACCGCACTTTTAATCGAATGGCAATTATTAAGTATTTTACGTAGTTCTGAGGCCGTTAGTATTGAATGGGCAGATATTGATTGGGATGCGAAAGCTCTACATATTCCCGCTGAACGAATGAAAGGCGGTAAACGTTCCCATAGTGTTCCACTTTCTCGACAGGCCTTGAATATATTAGAGCAAATGCGCCGTTATAATGGCAATCGTAAATATGTGTTTTGTTCACGCATTGCGCCTTATAATCGCCCGATGAATAGCGGTGCGGCAAATGTTGCTTTAAAGCGTATGGGATTTAAGGGGTTGTTAGTTGCTCACGGTTTACGCAGTATAGCAAGCACTTATTTGCATGAATTAGATTGCTTTTCTTATGAAGCCATTGAGTTATGTTTATCTCACGAAAATCGTGGGAAAGTGCGCGCAGCTTACGATAAATCGAAAAAATGGCGTTCCAGACAAGAAATTATGCAGAAATGGGGAGATTATGTAGAAGAATGCAAAATAAAGGCGTTACTCGCTTAATATTGCGCGAAGTTCCCGCTTTTTATCTTCTGGCAGATTTGCAATGATATATTTAAAATAATTCTGCTCTTCTAGTTTACTAGGCTTTGTTGTGTGACTAAAGGTTAAGTGTATGACGAATTTATGTGCACAATCCTTATTTTTACAGGTGCAATAAAGCTTAGTATATTCTTTATGTTCTCTTTTGCTTCTATTAATCACTGCCTTATAACCACAGATTTTACAAAAAATCATTTTTTCACGCTACCTTAACTGAAATACTTTTCTTATTAATCCTCTCACGGAAAATTTAAAAAAATATTATAAATCAGATATTTACATTTCACTTCTTAATATATCACTTTTTCCTTAACTGAAAAACACTGAAAAAATGTGTAATTTTTACAGTTAAGAAAATTCAATAAATAAGCATCCAAAGCTAGATATAGCAAGGCTTTACGCAATTTTAAAGACTGAAAATTAACTGTAATTTCTTCAATTTTTAACGCAAATTCGGCGGGGGAGGAAGTGGATTTTCCGTGACGTTGAATTTTCCGTGGAAAATTTCCGTGGGCCCTGGTTGAAATGGTTATTTTTCATTCTCTTTTTGTGGATTCTAATTTCACAAACAAACTTTCTATTCAATCTATCACTAATCTTTTATTTTTTGCCTATCCAATGGGATGTATTGAGATTCCTAGGAATCCAATTTTTATAAGGAAAATATTTATGAATGAAAAAATGCCACAGGCAGAACGCTTCATAAAATTACCCGAAGTGATGAATAAAACGGGGCTAGGGCGATCAAGTATTTATCGAAAAATGAATACTGGCGATTTTCCCAGAAGCATTCAACTAAACAAAAATAATATTGTATGGCTTGAAAGCGAAGTAAATGCGTGGATGCAAGCACAGATAGAAAAACGTAACCAAAAGGAGAAGTAGAATGAAACTACAAAACCAAGATAAGCAAGCCGAATTAGAACAACTGATCGGCAATTTAAACGTTAGCAATCAAGTATTCTACGAAATACAAGATAAAGCCTTATCAATTAAAGAAAACATATCGCGCAACAAAAAACTCATTGAAGCATTAGAAAGCGATAATCAAGAGGCACAGAAAGAAATAGACAATCTTCAAGTTAGCGATACTGGCGAGATTAATTTTGATGGCTTTGATGAACTTTCAGAACGAATCAGTAAAAACACCCGTAAAATCGACACAATTAGAAAAGTGGTTGAAAAATTCGAAATTCAATTAGAAATTCTTTTGATGACGGAATACGAACAAAACCTGACAATATGTAATGAATCCGCCCGCAAATGTTATTCACTTATTGGCGATGAGTTACTCAATGAATTTATTTCAGGCGGTATAGCAGAAGAATTAAGCCGAATACTTACCATTTTTGATAAAGGTGGAAGATATGCAGATGTTTTAAGATATTCAACGGATAGCAATATTCGCGATGTTTTTATTGATGAATTGATAAAACGATTGAAACCTTACATTAAAGCTGATGCAAATGTGCGGGATTTAGGCTTTTCATCACCAGAAGTTCAACTATCTATCCCGATTCCTAGCGGCAGTTTATCGCAAAGAAATAAACATTTAGAAGAACTGAAAAATAAACTAAATCAATACTAAGCCGTGGC
>CAUROE010000067.1:0-2664 GCA_963526465.1 uncultured Saccharimonas sp. (SeqCode) | reverse complement strand
AATTAAGTTCTCGCATTCCATTCAAAAATTCTGCCGTATAAAATTCGGCAACTTCCCAAGCTGTTTTTCCTTCTCGCCTTGCGCCTTTTTCTAGTTTATCTTCGCCATCATCTTCATCACTAACTAAATGTCCAACATCAGTGATATTCATCGTGCGAGTAACATTATAACTGTTTAAACGCAAAGTTCTAACTAAAATATCCCAATAGATAAATGCTACCCAGTTGCCAATGTGTGGGCTAGCGTAAACTGTTGGCCCGCAAGTGTAAATTTTAACATTTTTTGGGTTTATTGGGTGAAATTCTTCAAGTTTTCGATTTGGCGTATTGTAGAATTTTAGCATATTGAAACTATTATATCAGATTTAGCTTTCGAAATCAAAAAGAAAAACCCGCCGAACTTGGCGAGCTTTTCGAAAGGCTTAAAATTAAGCAATTGGATTTTCGGTTTTAATGCTTGGACCTTGTGAGGTTGCAATTGAAACGCTTTTCACGTAAGCACCTTTAATTGAAGATGGCTTTTGTGAAGCAAGGCTATCAAAGAATGCTTTTGCGTTTTCTTCGAGTTTTTCCGCTCCGAATGAAACTTTACCAATTGAAAGGTGAACGATTGCTTGCTTGTCTACGCGGTATTCAACCTTACCGGCTTTAGCTTCAGAAACAGCTTTTGCCACGTCAGCGGCAACTGTTCCAGCTTTTGGATTTGGCATTAATCCGCGTGGGCCAAGAAGTCGTGCATATTTACCAAGTTTTGGCATATATGCTGGAGTTGCGATAAGAACATCAAAGTTCAATTCTTCTTTGTCAAGTTGTTTTAGGAATTCTTCATCACCAACAATATTTGCGCCAGCATCTTTTGCAGTTTTGTGTTCATTTTCTGGAGCAAAAACAGCAACTTTCACATCTTTACCTGTTCCGTTTGGTAGAATAACTGTTGAACGAATATTTTGGTCAGCTTGTCGTGGGTCGACACCAAGTCGAGCATGAATTTCAACCGAAGCGTCAAATTTAGCTGGGTTAGTTTCTGTTGCAAGTTTAAGAGCTTCGTTTAGGTTGTAAACAGTATCTTTTTCAACTTTTTTAGCAGCTTCTTGGTATTTTTTACCTCGTCGTTCAATTCGTGGTCGTGTAATTGGTTTTGGACCTTTTTTAACAACTGCTTCAGAACCATCAAGTGGAGTTGTATCGCCAGCAGCTTTTCGAGCTTCTTTTGCTTCTTTTTCAGCAACTTCCTCGGCGTGTTTTTTGCTGCGTTTTCCGCTTTTTGCGAATTTTTCTTCAGCAATTTCTTCGACAACTTCTTCTAATACTTCTTCAGCTTCAACCGCCTCAACAATTTCTTCTGCGATTTCAGCAGCTTCAGCGCCTTTGATTGCTTCGTTGATTTGAGCGATTGTCATTTTTTCAGAAACTTCAAGCCCAAGAGCTTTAGCTTCTTCTATAAGATCGGCTTTTTTCTTTGCCATTTTCTTATCCTTTCTGTGGTAATAACGGCTTGTGCCTCCCAACATTGATTATTAACTTTTTAATTATAACAATTTTTTGAGAAAAAGTCAAAACTAAATTTTATTACTAGAAAGAGTTTTGTTTTCGTTAGAGTTCATTTTAACGTAATATGCCAATAAGCTTATAACACTAAAAATTAAACCAAAAATAATTAAACTAAAGATGGAGCTTTCGAAAATTGGTTGAGATAATCCGCCTAATATTGCTTGCCTGAAAGCGGTTAGCGAATAGTAAAGTGGCATAAATGGCGCCATGTTTTGGAAAATTTGAGGTGTTGTTGCAATTGGGAACATTCCTCCGCTACTTGCAAGCTGTAAAATCATGAAAACGATCGAGGCAAATTGACCAACTCTGCCGAAAGTAAACATTAATGCATGAACAATCAAAAGGAATGAAAATGCCGAAACATAAGAATTCAAAACAAAAGAATTTATATCCGCAGGCGAAATGTTGAATATCCCACTAAAAATAATTGTGAGAACTAAAGTTTCAGCTCCAGCAAAGCCAGCCATAATCCCTGCCCTTGAAAGCCACCATCCAAACGCTGAACGGTTCTTTTTTGGTTTATTTTGGATTGGAAACGCAATATTAAACGAAATCGCCCCAACGAACAAACCTAATGCGATGAAATATGGAGCCATTGCTTTTCCGTATGTTGCATCTCCAGAATTATTTGAAATTTCACTTTTAACAGGTGTTGCGATATTTTTAGCAGACTCATCTGAGAAATTGATTTTCGAAAGTTTTTCTGCGCCGGATGAAAGTTGCGAAGTTAATAGATTTGAACCATCTTGTAGTTTTGCGGCGCCGGAATTTAGTGTGCTTATTCCTAAATTTAAAGTATTGATTCCGCCCAAAAGTTGAGCTGTGCTTTCAGGGATTTTTTGTTCATTAGCGTTGAATTCGTTCATTTTTGTCGAGAAGGCCGCAGCTCCAGTTGAAAGCTGTCTTTCGCCCGCTAGAATCAAATTATGCGAATTTTGTATTTTGCGTGAATTTTGCGCCAAGCTTTGTGCGGCTGGAACAATTTTTTGCGAAAATTGCGCTTGTAAGTTTTGCGATTTTTTAGCATTTTTTTGGGCATCATCGGTAATATTTTTTGCCGAAACCGCCAACTCGTCGGCAAGATTTTTAATATTCTGATCGTTAGTTCGTTCAG
>CAUROE010000066.1:0-2690 GCA_963526465.1 uncultured Saccharimonas sp. (SeqCode) | reverse complement strand
AATTTATGAACGCAAGATTTTAAAAGGTCATACGCTTCCGAATGCATAAAATATTGTGCACTTGCGTTCGTGAACTGGTATACGATTAAACTTTAAGCCAACCCTTGATAGGGATTTTTAAAAATGCTTTTTAAAAGGGAGAGTCGATTGGTGTATAGTTTGGTTTTAGATATCAGGCTACAGTATGGACTGTAGTAATTAATAATTCAAGGAGAATAACAATGGATGAATACATTTTTTGCCGTTATATAACTAAAAATGGCAAAAGAATTTACCCAAAAAAATCTCAATTTTTCAAAATTCCAATTGCGAATTTAAAGAAAAATAAAATGACTTTCAAAGCCGTAGAGCAATAAAAAGTCTTAAAACTGCGTTTAACTGCAACTTTACGCAGTTTTTTATTATATTAAAAGTAATTTTTAATAGAACTTAAACAGAATAAAGCACAATAACGCTTGTAAAGTTCATATTATAACATATAAGCCCATCCGTTTAAGTGATTGTTTTTAATATGTAACTATAATATCACAGACCGTATAGTTAATCAATATAAAATTTTATCTAATCTTATTTTGATTCTGTTAACTTCTTTATTTAAAGTGTTTATAATTTCAATTAACTCCTTAATTTCATTCTTAACTTCTTTTACCCAATTTTAAGACCAAGGTGATAAAATGTAAAATTAAAGATATGATAAAAAGGCATTTCACAGAAAGAAGTTAATTTAAAAAAATACAAAATATAAGCTCACTAAGTAGTTTATACGACATTTATATAAAATAGCACCTATCATGGTGCTATTTTATAATATAATTAAAAAATTTATGGATAGCCTACCTATCATCACCGCTACCATGAATTTTATCGCGTTTTTGCCGGCTGGCTAATTTTTCAATATTAGTTTTTGCAATATCTTCAAGTTTAATATCATTATAAAAGGCTAGGGCGGAAAGATACCATAAGACATCGCCAAGTTCTTTTTTAAGTTTTTCGCGATCTTCTGGCGTAGTTTCGGAAACTCCGCCTTTGTCTCGAATCATTTTCTTAATTATTTCTAAAACTTCACCCGTTTCACCAGCCAAACCTAAGGCTTTTTCCATATAGCCATTGTAGCGATCAGATTTGGTAGTGACGTTATATGCAACATCTGTTTGGATTGCTTGATTTTGGTATTCATTAAAATTCATTATCGCTCCTTATTTTATCTTAATTTCTTTACCTTTATGATAACATTTATCGTCGATAAAATCTATATCGTTCTTCATCTTCTTACTTTTTAAAATTCCATTTTCTGTCTTACATATATATCTATAACTGCCTCTCCATATCTTTTTAAATCGTAGATAATTTGCCTCAATTGGAGCAACAAAAATATCCCTGCAGAATCGTACCTACTGCAGGGATATAAAAAAGACTGCTTCGCTATCACAAAACAGTCTCAATTATCAAATTGGTGACCTCACGGGGAATTGAACCCCGATTGCAAGGATGAGAACCTTGTGTCCTAACCGTTAGACGATGAGGCCAATGTTATAATTTTACCAAATTCAACCAAAAAAGTCAATTATAGTTTTTAAAACAAAGACTATTGTATTTTAGGGTTACTTTTCATTTGCCTTATTTGAAATAATCTCAATCGCTTCGGTTAATAGATTCAGTTCTTTTAAAGAAATATCACCAAAGGTTTCTTCACACCATTTAACTAGAATTTGCTGCCGAATGTTCAGTTTTTCTTTACCTAGTTTTGTGATTTCAATTTCACGAATTCGCTTATCTTTCTGCGAGTTTTTCTTTAAAATTAAATTTTTTTCTTCCATTTTAACTAAAACTCGCGAAATATAGGCTTTATCAACACCAATTTCTTTAGAGATTTCATCTTGCGGAGTAGAAAAATTGTAAATCTTTGTTAAAATTGCAGCCTCAATAGCCGAAATATCATTTTTCGAAAGCTCGCGTGTTGCATATTTTTGTGCCGAGCGATAAATTGTATTAATTTTTTGCAATAAATCAAGAATCTTTTCTTCCATAAAATAAGTATACCAAATATTGTTGACTTTTACAACAATATTTTATACAATAGAGTAATCGTTGATAAATACAACTATTTTATTAGGAGGAAGATGAAAAAATATTTCAAAAAAATAAAGCAAAATCGTGTGCTTCTAGCTACTTTATTTATAGTAAGTTTTATCCCTGTTATTTATGCTGGAACTTTTTTGACATCAATTTGGGATCCTTATTCAAAAATCGAAAATCTAAAAATTTCAGTAGTAAACGAAGATGAGCCCTTCATTTTTAATAATCAAAATGTTGAGCTTGGCAACAAAATTAGCAACAGTCTTAAACAATCAAAAACTTTAAACTGGCAGTTTACAGATCTAAAAACAGCCGAGAAAAATCTAACCGATGGCGACACTTTTATGATTGTATATATTCCAAAAGATTTTTCGAAAAATTCAGTTAGTTTTTTGGGAGAAAATCCACAAAAAGTAAATATTTCATTTAAGACGAATGTTTCAAAAAGTAAATCTGGCGAAGTGATTTCAACCAATGCCGCACAAAAACTGAACGAACAGGTTCAAGCGCAAATTAGTGAAAACTACAGTAAGATTTTACTTTCTCAACTTTCGAATGTTCAAAACGGTTTTTCAAAAGCAGCGAACGGTTCAGAACAAATTTCACACGGGAGT
>CAUROE010000065.1:0-2720 GCA_963526465.1 uncultured Saccharimonas sp. (SeqCode) | reverse complement strand
ACGCGTATTCCAAAACGGATTTAAAATAAGTCCGGAATATGCAGTTATTAAAAATCTGGATGCAGCAAATAGGTTCGAAAGGGAGCGTGTTGCGGTTATTGTCCAAACAGGAGGTTGTTTCGCTATAAACACAAAAGGTGATATTTATAGTATCACAGAGAATAATAAATACGGGTTCAAAAAACTCGAAAAAAAGATATTCTCAATTTACAGGGCGAACAAATTGGCTTTTTGCACAGGACAATTTATCTCCTGCGAGAAGAAGTCGTAAAAAAATAAAAAAAACAGTCGCACAAAATGTGCGGCTTTTTTCTTTTAAAATTAAATTCCAGCTTTTAGCGCCAAAGTAATGCGTTCTTCCGTTGGTAAATCTCGTGGAATTTGTTCTAATGCTTTTGTTGCATCATTTAAATTAAACCCAAGAGCAATCAAAGCCTCTAAAGCCTCATCAGATGAAAAATATTGAGGATTTTCAGCGTTTTGTGATTTCGAAATCGCCATTCCAACTTTATCTTTTAAATCTAAAATTACACGCTCAGCTGATTTCTTACCAACTCCAGATGCTTTTTGGATAAATTTTGCGTCTTCGCAAGCAATCGAATTTCGAACATCTTCAGTTTCGCCTAAACTCATAATTGCAATTCCAGCCCTTGGGCCAATTCCTTGAACGGTAATTAAAAGTTCGAAAAGTTTTTTAGCCGCCAAACTTGAAAAACCAAAAAGTTCTTGACTTCTATCGGTAATATTATGATATGTGTAAAATTTAATATCATCACCAAGAACTGCTCGTTCAAACTCATTTGTGGGAACGATAACTTCATATCCAACACCAGCAACATCCACAATCACGCTACCAGCAAATTTTTCAACAATTTTTCCAGAAATATGTGCAATCATTAAATTATTTTACCATAAACTCTTTAAGTTTTAAATACGCGTCATATAAAAATGCGTAATTGCAGCAGCAAGCGCATCAGCTGCATCATCTGGCTTCGGAATTTCAGCCAAATTTAAATTCGAACGCACCATTTCCTGCATTTGCTTTTTATTCGCTCCACCATAACCTGTTAAAGTTTGTTTAATCTGATTTGGAGTATATTCTGCAATTGGAATTTTTGATTGTTGAGCTACTAAAATAGCTACACCACGAGCCTGAGCGACTGAAATAGCTGTTGTTACGTTTTTCGAAAAAAATAGTTTTTCAATTGAAACTTCATCTGGATTAGTTTCTGCAATAATCTCTTTCAATCCATTATAAATTTCTTCAAGCCGAATTTCAATTGGTGTATGAGCCGGAGTTGAAATAACACCACCAGTCACCATTTTTAAGGGCTTACCAATCTGGCAATCTACAACACCGAAACCCAAAATTCCAGTTCCGGGGTCAATTCCTAGAATTCGCCGCTTTTTCATTTTTTACCTTTTGAAAATTTCGCAAAAATATCTTTTCGAAATTCGAAAAATAAAATTGCTAAAAATACTAGAATCACAATAGCGATAATCCACCAACCCGTGAATTCGGCCTGTTTAGATTTTTCTTCATCTTTTTTCACATCATCACTAGCACCACTATTTTTTACAACTTTTCTGCAACGGTTCGTCTCTTCATTTCTCTCATATCCATCTTTACAAGGCGCTAATTCTTTTTTAACTTCATTACTGTTTTTTCTACAACGATTTGTTTCAGGATTCCGTGTATATCCTGGAGCGCATAAAACATCTTTTTTCGAAACTATCGCACTTGAAATTTTTCGACACCTGTTAGTTTCTAAGTTACGCTCATAACCTTCACGGCATTCCAATGTAGCTTTTTCTACTAAAATTTTATTGCATCGATTCGTTTCAAGATTTAAGAAATAACCATTTTCACATTTTTTTTCTTGATTTTCTTCTTTAATCTTATTACAGCGATCAGTTTCTTCGTTTAAAAAATATCCTACTTGGCAAGTTTTTTTATTTTTTTCACAATGATTTTCAGAGTTTAAAAAGAATCCATCTTCACAAACTTGAAGAATATTTTCACTATTTTTTGTTATTTTAAAACTTTGCTTCCATTCTTTTCCATCAAAAATCCAGCTTAAATTCTTCTTTGAACCATTTAATTCAACACTTTGAATTTCTTGTTTTTTTGAATTTAAAAGAATAATTTTATTATTGCCAGTTTTCGAAAATTTAAAACTATTTTCACTATTAAAATTAATTGTTAAAAAATCATTCGGTAAAATCTCTACATCTTTAAAATCTATTTTTTGTGGATCTTTATTATTTCCTGCATAAATTTCAACACCACATTTTTTAAGTGAAATTTTCTGATTTTTAGTATTTTTAAACTCTAAAAACTGCTCATTCGAATTAATTAAAACTTCGCTAATTTGTAGATTTTCACAAAAATCTTCTTCAATTTCAGCCAATCCGCCAGAACTAAAAATCACTTTTTTTTGCGAAATTTCAAAAATATCTTTATTAAAATTACGAATTAAAATATCATTTTTAGTAATTTCTGGCGCATTTTTTTCTTCACACTTCATATTTTCTACACATAAAAAATCAACTTTTTTGCCATCAATTTTAAGCTCAATCTGTTCACTTAATAAATCTTGGCTCAAGATTTTTCCGTCGCCATCTTTTTCGCTAAATAATATTTGTGATTTTTTTAAAAAAATTCCGTTAGAAATTTCACCAATATTTTGATTGTTCTGGATAATTTCAATTTACTAAAA
>CAUROE010000064.1:0-2827 GCA_963526465.1 uncultured Saccharimonas sp. (SeqCode) | reverse complement strand
ATAAACTACTTCAACCTTTTCGGGCTTAATTTTATATTTCTGGATAATTATATTTCGAGTATTTTTTGAAACTGTAAAAACCCTGTCAGATGAGCAAATTCCAGCATATTCGATATTATGAATTTCTTGATTGCCAGAAATTCCACCAGAACGATCAAATTCGGTAGCGTGAATATGAGTAATTAGTGGCGCACCAGTAAGTTTTTTGGCAAGGATTCCAGCCTCCATAGTTAACCAATCGTGTGCATGAACCACATCTGGTTTATTTTCTGGATTACTTAAATATTCACGAATAAATTCACAATATTCTTTCTGAATCGAACGAATATCCGGTAGAAAATTACTAGCGTTATGACTTGAACGCGCCCAATGCGGAGAATCATAAGCCCCAGCACCAAATTTATGAATTTCAGAGAAATTCGTAGCATTCAATACTTTCATGAAATCAATTTCGGTATGTTTGTCTTTATACGGAACGACAAATTCAATATTAGCACCACTTTTTGCGAGCGCCTTAGCCATATAAAAACAAGCTACACCCAAACCACCGCTGTTATGGGGAGGAAGTTCCCACCCGAGCATTAATATTTTCATTTTTTGCCTTTACGATTAAAATTACATTTCTATTTTAGCAAATTTAAAAGAAAAGCGCAAGCGGTTTAACCAATTATCTACTTCGACCTAAATGCTTGGCGAAAACTGTTTTATTTCTTGAATGCATTTCTTATAATCGGGGCAATATTTTTCAACTTCTTGCCAAAATTTAGACGAATGGTTCATTTGCCGAGTATGACAAAGTTCATGAATGATCACATAATCAATCAAATGGTGTGGCAAATTCATCAATGCAATATTTAAAGAAATTGTTCCGCTAGAAGAGCATGAGCCCCACCGCGTGCCGGTGTGCGAAAAACGCAATCTTTTAAAACTAAAACCATATTTTTCTGCCAAAAAATCAATTCGGCGAGGTAAATACGCCTTAGCTTGCTTTCGAAGAATTTTTGATACGGTTTTGCGAATTTCTGATTGAACGAGTGGATTTTCGAAAGATAACTCTTGCGGAATTTGCACTAAAATCTGGTTGCCGTCAAACGAAATTTTAATTTCTTCGCCCGAAAATTTTCGCAAAAAAAGTGTGTGCGTTTTACCAATTAAATCACCATTTTTATAATGATTTTTAGCATTATGCAAAGCAAGTATTTCGCGAATTTGCGTGCGATTATGATTAACTAAACGCTGAACAGCGAACTCTGGCGAATAATAGGGAATTGACGCGCATAAGCTTCCATCAACGCCGACGGAAAGTTTCACGGAGCGAGCGAGTTTATTTTTTCGAATTTTAATTTCGCCAAACTCTTTATCGACTATAGACATAAAAATATTATAGCACTTTTAAAAATAGTTATCTAGTTATAAAACTTATCCCTTATTCTAAATATAATAAAACAAAAACACCGTTTCCGGTGCAAAAAAGGCAAATTTGGCACGGGCAGAGAGACTCGAACTCCCGACACCAGGTTTTGGAGACCTGTGCTCTACCAACTGAGCTATGCCCGTATGAAACTATTTTAACATAAAAATTTCGAAAAGTGAAGAGTTTTTGAAAAATTTCTACTAAGTATTGACAAAAAAGCTTTTTTATGATAGAATAATAACAAGTTAAAAGCTTCAACTATGAAAATTGAGCTTTTAGCTCGAATTTTAAGAAGTTGGCTTTTGCTGGAAATTCTATTTTATATAAAGGAGGCCATAAAAATGGCTAAAGTAATTTCTTGGGTTCAAACCCAAAATCAAGAAAATCTCGCTGGGATCGGTAAGTATCTTGAAAGAAAAGTGACGCCAAAGACACCTCTGTCTAAAGTTATTGATAAGCTTGAAAAAGCTTATCGGAAAAATAACATCGAAGAGTTAGTCTTTTGGCTAGCTTACGCTAAGTTTAATGAGTATTCTGTAGAGCGAGGACGCAAATTCTTCAAGAAGATTGAAGAATTGTGGGCTTCAAAAAGACACCCTAAGCTCTCAAATAAATTTCATTTCTTAAATTCCCATTTTTCAGAGAATTATTCAGACAGAAAAGATAGCGCTCAGATGTATAATCATACTGCGCTATTTGCGGAGCTATCTCTAGCATAATCAACAATAAAATAAGCCCGAAACTAATCGGGCTTTTTCTTTTTCAATTTTTATTCAGCAAATTGTGAATTGTAAAGTTTTGCATAAGCGCCATTTTTCGAAAGTAATTCTTTGTGAGAGCCTTGCTCAACAATGTTTCCGTGTTCCAGCACTAGAATCAAATCGGCATTTCGAATTGTTGAAAGGCGGTGCGCAATCACAAAGCTTGTCCGGCCATGCGTTAAATTATCCATCGCTGATTGGATAGCAGCCTCCGTTCGCGTATCAACAGAACTGGTTGCTTCATCAAGAATCAGCATTGGCGAATCTGCCAAAATCGCCCGCGCAATTGTGAGAAGCTGTTTTTCGCCAGCTGAGATATTATCGATGTCTTCAGAAATTACTGTATCATAACCTTTTGGTAAGGTTCGAATAAAGTGGTCGGCATGAGCGGCTTTTGCGGCTTCAATAATTTCTTCACGAGTTGCATCAGGTTTTCCATAAGCCAAGTTTTCGGCAATCGTGCCGTTAAATAACCACGTATCTTGAAGAACCATTCCAAAAAGGGAACGAACATCATGCCGCGACATTTTTGAAGTATCAATTCCATCAATTGTGATTTTTCCACTATCAATATCATAAAATCGCATCAATAGGTTCACTAGCGTAGTTTTTCCAGCTCCAGTTGGACCAACAATCGCCACATTTGAACGTG
>CAUROE010000063.1:0-2854 GCA_963526465.1 uncultured Saccharimonas sp. (SeqCode) | reverse complement strand
AAAGTTTCAGCTCCAAAACAAAGTGTTTTGCCAGCTGGTTTTTGGGCACAGGTTGGCGCAGTTATTTTGATTGCTTTTTCACTTTTTCTTGTTTTAAGTTGGTTTGGTGCTGGCGGTTCAGCATTGGTTGCAATTCATAAAGCACTTCTTGGGCTTATGGGCTGGGCAACTTTCTTTTTACCAGCAGTTTTGATTTTTATTGCTGTTGAAATCTTTCGTGATGAACAAAATCGATTTCCAATTTTAAATACTTTTGGGCTAATTCTAATTTTAATTTGGCTAAGTGGATTTTTTGGTTTATTTAAAACTTCAGCTGGTGTTCATTATGGGGGCTGGAGCGGAGAAGTTTCGAATAAAATTATGCTAGCAATGGTTAATTCAATGGTGGCGGCAATTATTTATCTTTTGTTAATTTCAATTACGCTTCTTTCGATTTTAAGAGTTTCACCAATTGTAGTGATTAAAAAGATTAGCGAAATGCTTAAAACTAGCGATTTTGCCAATGAATCTAAAAATGCCAAGGTTTTCGAAAAAGCCAAAGAATCAATGCTGTTGAAAAAAGTTAACGATTCTGCTGAAGAAAAACCAGAAATTAAACTAAATGCTGGCGTTGCAGTATTAGATAAAAAATCACAAGAAAAAGATGAGCTAAAAGAGAAAAAAGGCTTGATGCGAATTTCAAAGAAGCTGGAGAAGGTTTCGAAAGAAGAAATTAAAAAACCAGAAAATACTGGGCATATTTTTGATGATTCGAAATGGAAGGCACCAGATTTTAGTTTACTTGAGCAATCTCAAGCTCCTGCTGATGCTGGTGATGTTGAGCAAAATGCACGCACAATTAAGAATACTTTGAGTGAATTTAATATTGAAGTTGAAATGGAAGCCGCAAATATTGGCCCAAGAGTAACTCAATATACTTTAGTTCCGCAAAGTGGCGTTAAATTAAGCAGAATTGAAAATCTTAGTGATAATATCGCTCTAAATTTGGCAGCTGAAGCGATTCGTGTTGAAGCTCCAATTCCAGGAAAGCGTGCAGTTGGTATTGAAATTCCAAATTTAAAGTCGGCCGATGTGCGGCTTTATGGTGTTTTAGACTCGAAGGAATGGAAAAACTCACACGACCCACTAACTTTCGCAATAGGTAAAGATATTTCTGGTCATCCTGTTGTTGGGAATTTGGCAAAAATGCCACATCTTTTGATTGCTGGTCAAACTGGTTCAGGAAAATCTGTAATGATGAATGCACTTTTAACGAGTTTGCTTTATCGCCATTCACCAAGCGAATTGAAGTTAATTATGGTTGATCCAAAAGTTGTAGAAATGACCGCTTATGAAGATATTCCACACCTTTTAACGCCAATTATTAATGATTCCGAAAAAGCGCTTTCAGCTCTTCGCTGGGCAGTGAATGAAATGGAGCGGCGCTATCGTGTTTTAGCTGATGAAAAAATTAAAGAAATCAAGAGCTATAATAAGCATGTAATTTCGAAAAACGAAAAAATCAAGAAGAATACACCAGAAGGGGAAGAACCAAAACTTCTTGAACCTTTGCCGTATATCGTAATTGTGGTTGATGAGCTCGCTGATTTAATGATGGCGGCCTCAAAAGATGTTGAAGCTATGATCGTGCGAATTGCTCAAAAAGCACGCGCAGTTGGAATTCATCTTGTTCTTGCAACTCAAAAACCAGTTGTTAGCGTTGTGACAGGCTTGATTAAGGGTAATGTTCCGAGTCGAATTGCTTTTAAAGTTGCGGCAAATGGTGATTCTCGAACAATTCTTGATCGTGGCGGTGCTGAAAAACTCCTTGGTTATGGTGATATGCTTTTCTATATGAATGGAGCTTCTAATTTAAAGCGTGTTCAGGGAGCTTGGGTAACCGATGAGGAGGTTTTGCGAGTAACTAATTTTATCCGTTCGCAAGGTCCGCCACAATATAATGACGAAGTTATTTCGCAGCCAGTTCAGACGCCAAACTCAATGGGCGGTATTGTGATGAATGGCGGTAGCTCTTCGGCTGATGAAACTTTCGAAACAGCTGTGAAAATTGTAATTGAAGCACGAAAAGCTTCAACTAGCTATTTGCAACGTAGGCTCGGAATTGGTTATAGTCGTGCTGCAAAATTGATCGATGATATGGAAGATAAAGGAATTGTCGGTCCGCCAAACGGTTCAAAGCCTCGCGAGGTTTTAGTTTCGAGCTATGAAGAAATCGGTGAATAATTTTGCCGATTTTTTTATTTTCTAATAATGTTTTTTAATAGATTCTTAAAATTAAAGAAATATTGGAGTTTTATTGATTTTTTTCTCTAAAAATGATATAATTTAAAAGAATATTAGCTCAGCTTATTTGAAAGAATAGGCTTTAACCAAAGGAGTAAAAATGAAGGATTACGAACTTACAGTTCTTGTTCATCCAGACTTCGAAAGCGATCTTGAAAAAGTGCTTGATAAGGTTCGAAGTTTGATTACTGCTAACGGCGGTGAGGTTGCAAAAGAAGACAACTGGGGTAAGAAAAAACTTGCTTACACTATTAAAGGTCAGGATTTTGCAATTTATGTTGCAATGGATGTTAAACTTCCAGCTGCTGCACCCCTAAAAATCAGTAATACTTTGAACATTACCGACGAAGTTTTGCGATATTTGCTTGTTAAAGCAGAAGCACGACCAGTTGCAGAATCAGAAGAAAAATAATTTAAGAATAGGATAGAAGATAGTTATGGCTTTTAACAAAGTAATTTTGATGGGAAACTTAACTGCAGACCCAGAACTTCGAACAACTCCAAACGGCCAAAATCTTGCAAGTTTCACTCTTGCTATCAACCGAACTTGGAATAGTACTAACGGTGAACG
>CAUROE010000062.1:0-2995 GCA_963526465.1 uncultured Saccharimonas sp. (SeqCode) | reverse complement strand
AATATAATATAAAAAATAAAAAAGTTAAATACAATATTTTATAATAAAAATAAAGCTTATTCTTGCCTCTCGCTCCTAAAAATGTTACAATATTATTCTATTTATTCCATATTGGAGGTACATTTTTTATGCTTAAATTATTTAAGACTAATAATATCGAAGTTCTATATAATTCTAAGAACAACGAGTTCAAAAAGAAAATCATAGAACAAATCATGAATTTGCAAATTCTCACGCGCGGGTCATATTCGTCAGAAGAATTTGACAGTAAGAAAGAGTGGTTTTTCATTCGAAAGAACGACGAAGTAACCACGGCAGTTGGGCTTGAATCTTTTAAAGAAATTCAAGATGATAAAAAATCTATAAATGTTTACGCATTATCTGATTTCGTGAATGCTGCCACTACTGCACCTAAAGCTAACAGCAATGAATTAACTGAGTTATTTTCGGAAGTTGTTAAATACGCTAAAAATGATTCGCAAATTGATTATTTAGTTTGTGCGATTCCACAAAAATTAAATGCTAGACCACTTGCAAGGGCTGGATTTAATGCTAAACTTTTTAAAAATAGCTATTTCTCGGGCATTATAAATGAATTATCGAACTATATTATTCTCAATTCAGAAGAAAAACTTTCTAAAAGTGAAATCCTTGCCAAAATTCGCTCAGAGGAGCAATCTCGCAGGACGCTCTTCAAAAAAATGCCAAAATCTTTGGTTAGAGAACTTCGAATTATTCGTGAAAATAGAAAATTTATTGAAAAACATAAAGACCCGCATACATACTATGGTTTAATCGTCGGCCTTAATGTTAAAAAATAATTTTCATCTCCCTCATTTTGAGGGTTTTTTCTTGTTTAAAAAACTGATATAATATAAACCATGAAACACATTCAAACAATTATTTTTCGAAACTTTATTTCTCCAATTTCAATTGCAATTTTTATTCTTGCGGGTGGGCTTTTGCTTGTTGGCGAGGTTCGTGATGCATGGTTTATTTCTTTTGTAATTTTAGTAAATTCCTTTATCGGCACAATTCAGGAGGTTCGTGCATATTTAACTCTTCGAAAAATTGAATTAATGAGTGCGCCCAGAGCAATGGTTTTTCGTGATGGAAAGCTTGAAGAAATTTTATTCACCGAGCTTCAAAATGGCGACAAGATTTTTCTAAAAACTGGCGACGAAATTCCCGCAGATGCAAAAATCACAAAATCGAATTCTTTCGAAGTTAACGAATCAATTCTGACAGGAGAAAGCGATGCTATTTCTAAAAATGTTGGCGATAAAATTCTTTCGAGTTCAATCGTAGTTTCGGGTGAAGCTGAAGCTGAGGTTTTAGCTGTTGGTGAAAACACCGAAGCCGGTCAAATGGCGGCAAAACTCAAAAACTACAAACCAAAACTCACACCAATTCAACAAAAAATTTCGAAATTAATTTCAAGATTAAGCTGGTTTGCACTCGCTCTAGCTATAGTGATTTGCGTGGTTTATTTCTTTATTTTTAAAGAAGACCCAACTACTATTTTAAAAACTATAACTTCCGCCGCAGTAGTTGTCGTTCCAGAAGGTCTGTTGCTTGCGAGCTCGCTATTCTTCGCTTATGGTTCGTTGAAGCTACTCCAAGCTAAAGTTTTGCCACAAAAAATTTCTGCAATCGAAGATATGGCTCTATTGGAGGTTCTTGCAACAGATAAAACTGGAACATTAACCTCCCCTGAAATTGAGTTTAATTCTTGCGAAGTCATTAGTGAATACTTTTCGAAAGAAGAAATTGCGCAAATTCTAAATACTCTAAACTCAGAATCTGCCGAAAAAAATGCCACAGCTCAAGCTATTTTAAATGAATTTAAAGATAGTAATAACAATCTTAAAATTACAGATTACATGGCTTTTTCAAGTTCACGAAAGCTGTCTGGAATGACTTTTCTTAACAATAGCAAAGAAGAATCTGTAGTTTTTGGTGCTCCTGAATTTATCCTAAAAAATCTTTCAAAAGATAGTAAATCTGAAAGTATTTCGAAAAAAATTGATAATTTAGCATCTCAAGGTTTGCGAGTTTTACTTCTAGCAAAATTTCAAAAATCTGGTAAAATTTCAAAACTTCTCGAAAGTGAAAAACTTGAACCAATCGCAATAATTACGCTTAAAAATACTCTAAGGCCAAATGTTCAAGAAACTGTTAGTTTTTTGCAAAATCGTGGCGTTTCAATTCGTGTAATTTCCGGAGATAATCCACGAACTGTGAGTTTTATCGCCCTTGAAGCCGGAATTAAAAATGCTGAAAAATACATAACTGGCGCAGAACTTGCTAATCTTTCGAAAAAAGATTTCGAAAAGGCTGTTCTTGAAAATACAATTTTTGCGCGAGTCTTGCCTGAACAAAAAGAGAAAATTATTGGTGTTTTTCAGAAGAATAAACTATATACGGGGATGATTGGTGATGGTGTAAATGATGCTCTTGCGATTAAAAAATCAGATTTAGGTATTTCTATGTTTGATGGTGCTCCTGCAACTCGCCGTGTGGCGGATTTAGTTTTAATGGATAATTCTTTCACTTCTCTACCAAGTGGCGTGAAGGTTGGGAATAGAATTATGCTTTCGATTGAAATGATTGCGATTTTGTTCTTCCATAAAATTATTCTTGGCGTAACAATTCTTTTCGCGACAATGCTTGCCGGCGTTAATTACCCATTTCTTCCACGTCATATTACTTATATGAACTTTATTTTAGTAACAATGCCAACAGTTTTGACCACACTTTTTCCACCAATACCTAAAGCTAAAATTAACCCTAAGAACTTCTGGCGGGACACACTTTATTCAATTGCACCAATAGCAATTTTAAGTGGTTTAGCAATTTCATTTATTTATATTAGTTTATATTTTAAAGTTGACGGCAGTCTCGCAAGCAAGCACATAATGCATGGAATTTTGGCAACCGTTGTAATCGTAACCGCTTGGTTCGGTGTTTTTGCAACAATCTTGAGCGAAATATT
>CAUROE010000061.1:0-3278 GCA_963526465.1 uncultured Saccharimonas sp. (SeqCode) | reverse complement strand
GCATTAAAGCGCCACTCAAAAGAGAAAGTCCAATCATATGAAAACCATTTGAGTAGATTGCTTCCATATTTTTCATAGCAACGCCCTGAGTGATAATTTTTGAAGTGTATTGGGGGAGTTCAAGGTTGATTTTGGCAGAGGATACCGTAAAAATAAGCATCAAACTTAAACTTAGCCAATATTTTTTAGCAAATTTAAAAATAAATTTTAGCATAATTCCTTTCGTTTTTATAGTTTATAGATTTTAATCGGTTCTACTATTTTAACATAATTTTTCGAAAATTAAAAGAGCCGTGGGCGGCGGCTCGAATGTAGATACCATGTTTAAGGAGTGTATGAAGTTCTTTATATTGTTGATTGCCCAGTTTTCTCCTTTCTATCGACTCTGCGAAAAAGAAAAAGAAAAAGTTAAGATTTAAACTTTAACTTTTCCAGTTCGATTACAGCTATTGCATGGAAAAGGGGTAGCGCCTACAAATCCTGGAACTTTTTCCCATCCAGTGCCTTTGCATTTTGGACACTCTTTGGTTTCTTCGTATGGTTTAGGGAAAACCATATTTTTCTCCTTTTAGAAAGTTTCAAAGCTCATAGTCGTTTCCGCGACCCTTGGATTTAAGCTTCGAAAAAATTATACTATATTTTTGTATTTTAGTCAAGTGTATTATTATTTCGAAAAATATATTGACTTTAGTTTTTATATAAGATAATATTTATAATTGTGATACAGACAATTCAGTAACCGCCAAATTAGGTATAAACCCTGCGAAACTTAGGAGAAATATTATGGAATTTAAAATTAAATTTTATTCATTTTTTGCCTTTTTAACCAATCGAAGAAAGCATTTATGGCTGAGTTTTTATCCAAAAATTAGCGACAAAATTTGGCTCGCAATTTTTAAATTATTATTTTCGAAAAATATAATCATAACCTTGAAAGAAAATAAAGCTAAAACTAAAGTTAGAACTGACATTTTTCTGTTTCGAAACCCTAAAAATGCTGAAAAATTCAAGCAAGCACAAAAACTTTCTTGGAAAGAAAACGAAGATAAAAAAAATCGGTTGTATGGCGAAGCTCTTGAATATCCAGAATTTGCAATTTTAGATTTTTCAGAATTATCAAAAGAACGCAAAAAAGATAATGGCGGAAAAGTTAAGATTGGCGATAGATTAGGCTTTAGCTGTTTAAAATATGGATATGAAGGTTTTATTTTTAAGCCAGAAAATCTTTCGAAAATTATAGATTGGTATAAAAAGCTAAAGATACCACAGAGAAATGTTAAAATTGAAATATTTAATCACCGAATTAAAAAATGGCAAAGCCTTTCGAAGAATGAAATTGAGGAAATTTTAAAATCAAAAAATCCATTAAAAATTTCTGAAAAAATAGCAAAAAATAGAGAATAATTTTTGTTAACTTTTTAAAAATGTGTTATACTATTAAAGATGAACGAGGAAATTATTTATCTTGACCACGCCGCCACAACACCGGTAAATGAAAAAGTCTTGGCTGCGATGTTGCCATATTTTAGTGAAAAATTTTATAATCCAAGTGCGCCTTATGTTCAGGCTTTGGAGGTTCGAAGAGATTATGAAGACGCAAAACATCAAATTGCGCAAAATATTGGTGCAAAAAGTGATGAAATTGTAATTACAGCTGGGGCAACTGAGAGTATCAATTTAGCATTTTCAGCAGCTTCGAAAGAAAATGACGATGAAATCCTTGTTGGCGAATTTGAACATCACGCGGTTTTGAATTCAGCCAAAAAATATGGTATCCAAAAACTTGTGAAAATTAAAAAAGATAGCATAATTGACCTTGAAGATTTGCGTGCAAAAATTTCGCCAAAAACGAAGATTATTTCAGTTATGCTTGCGAACAATGAAACTGGCGTAATTCAGCCAATTTCGAAAATTGCCGAAATCGTGAAAGAAGAACGAATGCGACGGCTTTCGAATAACGAAAAGACACCAATTTACCTCCATTCTGATGCTAGCCAAGGTGTTGGCCAACTGGATATTTCAGTTGCAAGACTTGGCGTAGATATGCTAACTTTAAACGCCGGCAAGATTTATGGGCCAAAACAAACTGGTCTTTTATGGGCCAATCGAGAAATTGAATTTAATGCACAAATTGTGGGCGGTGGCCAAGAGCGAAATCTGCGTAGCGGAACTGAAAATGTGCCAAGTGTAATTGGTTTTGCGAAAGCTATTCAATTAGCAGAGAAGCACCGTAAAAAAGAAAATGAACGCCTTCGAAAATTAAAGGAATTATTCAAAAAAAAATTAAGCGAAAACTTTTCTAATGAAGAAATGATTTTTCTTGGAAATCCAAAAAAACAGCTTGCAAGCCACATTTCAGTATCTTTCCCTGGAATTGACGCCGAGCGGATGGTTTTTGCGCTCGAAACACAAGGGGTTTTAGTGGCAACAGGTTCAGCTTGTGCGGCAAATAAAGGCACGCGTTCACACACTTTAACTGCAATGGGTTTAAGCGATTCCGAAGCTGACGGAAGCTTGCGGATTTCGCTAGGAAAACTTTCGAATGAAGAAAACACAAAGCGTGCAGCTGAAATAATTTCGAAAACTGTGCGAGCTGAGTTTGAGAGGATTCAAAAGTAAATGGTAAAATTTATTGCCTGGATTTTAGCCTTTGTGGGTTTAGCTGTGGTTTTTATTATTAGCACAACTTTAATTATTAGTGATAAAAATCGGCTCGCCGAAATTTGCCCAAACTACAAAAAAGGTAAATGTTCTCAAAAAATTGATGCAGTTATAGCGATTTCTGGCGGAAATACTGCTTTAAGAACTCGTGAAGCGATTGAGATTTTTAAATCGGTTGAAGCTAAAAAGTTAATTTTTTCAGGCGCAAACTCTAACCCTAAAGTTTTAAGCGATGCGCGCCAAATGGCAAATTTAGCCCGAAAACAAGGAGTTTTAGAAGAAGAAATTCTACTCGAAGAAAAGGCTCAAAACACTCATCAGAATGCGCAATTTACTGCAAAAATAATTAAGCAAAATGGTTATAAGCGCGTAATTCTAACCACTTCAAAATATCATCAAACTCGAGCAAGACTCGAATTCGAAAATGCTTTAGAAGGTTCAGGCGTGGAGGTGATTTCGGCACCAGTTTTGAATGATCCAGATTGGAATGGATTTTGGTGGACAAATTCACGCGGTTGGTATCTCTCAATGAGCGAGCTTTTTGGAATTTTTAGATTTTATATAGGAGAATAAATGGATAATACAAAAATTAAAGTATATGTTGGAATGAGTGGCGG
>CAUROE010000060.1:0-3502 GCA_963526465.1 uncultured Saccharimonas sp. (SeqCode) | reverse complement strand
TATGTTGCTTGATTTTTATTTTTCATTTGAAAAATAATTATACTATTTTAATATATGAAAGAACCTTACGTAAAAATGGCATCAAATAGACATTTAGGAAGGATTGTTGTTCTTCAAACACTTTATGAATATGAATTTCGCTCTCAGGCACAAGATAAAACTGTTGACTTGGCTGAGATTATTTTTCGAAATATGAAGCAATACGAAGAAGCGATTGGAGATAAGCAATTCGTTCAAGATTTATTAAACGGGATTATTGAAAGACAGGTTGAACTGGATACGAAACTTCAGCCAATGGCACCGGAATGGCCAATTTCACAGATTGCGCGAATTGACCGTAATGTTTTAAGAATGGGGCTTTATGAATTGCTTTATTCTCGAGAAACGGTTCCACCAAAAGTGGCTATAAATGAAGCAGTTGAGCTTGCTAAAGCGTTTGGTTCCGATAATTCAAGTAAGTTTATTAACGGCGTATTAGGAACGGCGTATAAGCTTTTTGTGGAGGAACAAAATGGCGAACAAAAAGGTTGAACATTTTCGAAAATATTTTCATAGAACACGCAGATCTTCAATTCAGGAAATTGTTCGTGAACCAACCGCTGGCGGCGTAATTTTTCGTCGTAATCAAAAAAATGAAGTTGAAATTTTGCTGATTCAAGACTCAAAAGATCGCTGGACGATTCCGAAAGGTCATATCGAAGAAGGAGAAACAGCTCAAGAAACTGCTAAGCGTGAAATTGGGGAAGAAGCGGGTCTTCATGATGTAAAAATTATTGGCTGGCTTGGTAAAATCAATTTTCGATATAGGCGAATTGATAGGCTTGTTTTAATGACGACTCAAGTTTTTTTAGTGAAAGCGCTTGGTGATACTGATGCAATTCAAAAAGAAGATTGGATGAATGGTATTAGATGGTTTAGTTTTTCTGATGCGTTGGATGAGATTGAATATGAAGATATCGGTAAGCTAATTTTGCTTGCGATGAAAAAAATTAGACAGGAGAACTTATAATGAGTGGAATTTTATTGGCGCCCTATCATGAATGGGCAAAAGAGAAACTTGGTTATGATTTCGAAAATATTGATTTATTAGTGACTGCATTAACGCATCGAAGCTATTTAAACGAACATAAAAAGTCGGCAAGCGAGCATAATGAACGACTTGAATTTTTGGGCGATGCGGTTTTAGAGCTTGTTACTACTGATTTTTTATTTTCGAACTATGATAAACCAGAGGGAATTTTAACAGCTTGGCGTTCGGCGTTGGTTAGAACTGAAAGTATTGGTGCAGCTGGCGAAAGACTCGGCTATGAAAAACTAATTCGGATGAGCCGTGGTGAAAAACAAGGTTCTGCAAGGGCTCGCCAGCAGATTTTGGCAAATGCTTTCGAAGCAACTACGGGTGCTATTTATCTTGATAAGGGCTATGAAGCTGCAAAAAAATACATCACAGATAATATTTTGAGTACTCTGCCACAAATTCTAGAGGAAGAATCTTGGCGTGACCCAAAGAGTTATTTACAAGAGATTTCACAAGCAAGAGATGGTTTTACTCCAATTTATAAGGTTCTTAAAGAGGACGGCCCAGATCACGATAAGAATTTTACTCTTGGTGTTTTTGTTGGTGATAAAAAAATGGGTGAAGGTGAAGGTCCAAGCAAACAAACTGCTCAACAAGAAGCGGCTCGAGAGGCGATTCGAAAATATAAGAATAATAAATAGGAGTAAAGTATGAAGAAGATTTTATTACTTACGCCATCGAAAACTAGTACCGCAAGAGAGAAGGCAGAGCTTTTTGCTAGTAATGTTGCAGAATGTCTAGGATCAAATTTTTCGGTAGAATTTTCTGGTATTTCGGATTTATTTTTTGAGCTAAGTCAAAATAAGATTGCAATTTATGATGTTAATAAAAAATTCGATTTAAGGGATTTTGATTTAGTTGTTATGAGGCATATCAGTGGTATGGCAGCTGAAGCTCATGCAATTGCTGCCTATTGTAATTTTTTTAATATAAGATATACGGATGAATATTTAAACAGGCTTCTTCCCGATAATAAAATGAGTACACAATTCGCTCTTTGGGTTGGAGGAATTAAAAATTGGCCGCATTCCTTTTATGGAGAACTTAATGAGATGAAAAGACGTTTTATTGAGTTTGGAGATCAGGCGATTCTAAAAGACAACGAAGGCTCAAAAGGGCGTTTGAATTTTTTAGTAAGATCACCTGAGGAAATTCAAAAAATCCATGATTACAATCCAGGCATTAATTTTATTCTACAAGAGTTTATACCTAATGAGGGAGATTTACGCATATTGGTATTCGGGGATGAGCCGACTATGGCTATTAGTCGAAAATCTAACGCTAAATCGCATTTAAATAATACATCTCAGGGTGGATCGGCTAAAATTTTACCGCTAGATAGTGTATCGAAAGATATTTTAGAAATCTCAAAAAAAGCAGCTGAAATTATAAAGCTTCAAGTTGCTGGAGTTGATGTTATGGTTGATTCTAGAAGCGATGAGATATACCTATTGGAAGTTAATAATGCGCCACAAGTATCATCAGGATCTTTTGTTGATGTGAAAACTAAAAAATATGCTGATTTTCTATCTAGAGAATGTGACCACTACAAAAAAGATACAATCTTTAGTGCATTCGAAACTGTAAAGTTTTTGGAAGTCGTTAACCAGAGACCTTTAGATGATATTGAGGTAATTGCAAAAATTGATACAGGTGCTTTTTCTGGTGTAATTCATGCTGATAATATTTGTGAAAAAAATGGTATATTAAGTTTTAATTTAGCTGGCGATAAGCGAATGTACTTTGAAACGCAAGATTATTTAACGAGAAAAGTTAAAAATACACACGGTGGCTCAAAAACTCGATATTTAGTAAAATTTAAAATTTTAATTGAGGGAAGAGAATTTGAAGCTCTATTCGGATTAGATGATCGTTCTAAAATGAAATTTAAGATGTTGATCGGTAGAGCTTTTCTAATTAAAAATAATATTTTGGTCGACTCGCGCCGAAAAATTGATCTTGATGAAGAATGGAAATTAATGGGAGAAAAACAGTAATGAGAATTGCAATTTTGTCGAATGGGCCAGGGAATTATTCGACGAAACGATTACGAGAAGAAGCAGAGAAGCGTGGTCATGAGGTTGAGATAATTGCTTACAAAAAATGTTATGTTTCGATTGATGAAAAAAATCCAAAAGTTATGTATGATGGTGAGAATATTGGTAAATTTGATGCCTTTATTCCACGAATTGCTAGCCATATGACCGAATATGGCACGTCCGTAGTTCGCCAACTAGAAACAGCTTATCCGCGAGCGTTTTTCGTAAATCGTTCAATAGCAATCACGCGTGCTCGTGATAAGTTGCGTTCAACTCAAATTATGGCAAAATATGGCGTTTCGATCCCTAAAACAGTGTTTTCTCGAAATTCGAATGATATCGATGATCTTTTGGAAGAAATTGGTGGAACGCCCGCAATTATCAA
>CAUROE010000059.1:0-3541 GCA_963526465.1 uncultured Saccharimonas sp. (SeqCode) | reverse complement strand
CGGTTAAGTCAGAAATGGAAGTTTGAAGTTGTTTCTGTTCTTCTTCGTAGCTCTGGCTTAACTTCATAAAGCGTTCATCTGAAATTTTGCCAAGTAGATTGTCTTCATAAAGTTTTTTGGATAATGCTGATTACTTTTTATTTTTCTGATTTATTAAATCCATATATGCAACATCAATGTAATCTTTTTTCTTTATATTTAACTGTTCTGTTATAAGTTTAACATTTTTCTTTGCAGTTTGTATTGATTCTTTTTCAGGAATTACATATTCCAACTCGATAAAATCGCCTAAGTTTTCGACCCTATCTAAGTGGAATCTAATATTATCTTTCAGAAATAGCTGCCGAACCTTTTTAACTTCGCCAACCCTACCGAGAGATACTGAAAGAATTTTATCAACAAGTTTAGGATGTTTTATATTAAAGCATTTATATTTCGAAAGCTTCATATCAGCAGAATTAGGGCGGCTATAAAATATCAATTCGTGACTATCGTTATTTATCGTTCGCATTTTTAGCCTATAAGATTTAAGATTATAAAAAATATCACGCTGATTTAATTTTACGGGTTTATCTTGAGTTATTTTTGCAAATATCTTTTTTGTTTGTTGATAATCTTCGATTCTAGCTTTTATTTCGATATTTCGGGGCATTTTTAGTATATCTTACCCAATCTTTTGAAATAGAATTTCTATTGATTTGTGTAGTAGAAAGTTTACGGCAGTTCCTTCCTCAGCTACAATAACTTCATTACTATTGCTCAGTTTATATTTTACCAGATCTCTGCCAATTTTTGAAGTAGATTTAGCTTATGCTTTTACTATTCGCTATAGAAAGAAGATGAATTTAAAGAATTGCTTATTGAATAGCGTAAAGCTCGGATGGAAGATAATAATGGATTTTTTCTTAGAATAGTTATAATTTTCATAATTGTTTACTTCTTTGAAATTTGAAAAATTTAGAGATTTATTGAACTTTATTTTTGGTAGCATCTTTAGATTTATATCAGGAAAATATAATGACAGTCTATATGAATACGAAAAGAAAAAAATGATAATAAATAAGATAATTTAAAAGCTAAGACAAAATCAGTCTTAGCTTTTTACGGTTGTTATAAGATATGCGAACTCAGATTGCTTTTATACTACTGAATAGCAAGTCATATTTGTAAGGTTATTTCTATCTAAAAGAGAAACTACAAAATATATTTTACTCGCAAACCAAGCGATAGCTCAAGCGAAACAAATCTCGCAATTCTTCAACCGAAACTTGTCCTTGGCCAATAATCAAATTCCACTCACGCTCGCTCATCAACTTTGAAGGCACCACACTTTCTTTTTCACGCAAAATTCGAGCAAGCTGCGCGCCTGTTTTCATTTCAACTTTTAAAGGTTTTGAACCATCGTGAATAATTGCGAAAATTGCTTTTGGCTCTTCACTTTCTACAATTTTTGCAAGTATTTTATTGCCAGTTTCACGCTCAAAATCACCAAGCTCACCAGCCATTTTTTCTTGCCAAATTTTCTTCAAATTTTCAAAATTAACTTCAAAAATTTCAAGTTTATTTTCTTCATCTTTTCGAACTTCTGCCGCGTTAAAATTTAGCAAAAAATCTTTAATTTCACTCTGATCCATTACTTTTTCACCTTTTTTAAATAAAATTTTAACTCTTCAATTGAACCACGAATATCATCTAGCGCACGATGGTTTTCAGGCTTAGCAAAAACACGTTTAAATTTGGCGCTCATCACAACTTTCCATGCTGAGACATCTAGCATTCGATAATGCAACATTTTTTCAAGATTTTTCCATTCTTCACGAATGAATCGGCGATCTTGGTGAATTGAATTTCCACCCAAAAGAATCTTTTCGCCTTTCGAAAGTTCTTCCGCAAAGTTTTCTTCTATAAATTTAATTAAATCTGCTTCAACTTCTTGTGATTTTTTTGTGGCACGAGAATTTTGTAATTTTAAAGCATCGCGCGTTTCGCTAAAAGTATCCCAAAAATCGCCAATCATTCGGCTTTCGAGAATTTCATTTTTAACTTTTACAGCACTTTCGAAAGTGGCAATTTCATTAAAATCCCAATCTGTCGCAATTGCGGCAACTTCTAAAATTCGGTCTTTTTCAGGTTTAAGACCTGTCATTTCTAAATCAATCCAAAGAATTTTTGCGTTTTTCATTATTTAAATTATATCATTTTTTGGCAGGATAAGCAAAAACTAATCTAAAATTCCAAAATCTTCAAGATTTTTAGCTTTCGAAATGTCGAAATTGGCAATTTTTGTGCGCCGAAGTTGCGAACAAAACGCGCCGCAACCCAAATTTTTACCCAAATCTGCTGCCAGCGAACGAATGTAAGTCCCGCTTGAAACGTGCGTGCGAACTTTTAGTTTTGGAAAATTATAACTTAAAATTTCGAAATCAAAAATTTCAACCGTGCGTTTAGGAATTTCAAAATCTTCGCCCTTTCGCACCAAATCATAAGCGCGCCTACCATCAATTTTAATCGCGCTAAAAGCTGGCGGAGTTTGTTCAATTTTGCCTAAAAAGTTAGTTTTAATTTCTTTTTCAATCTGTTCGAAAGTTGGAATTTCAAAATTCTCACATTTCGAAATCTCGCCTTCAGGATCGCCCGTATTTGAAATTTGCCCAAGTGTAAATTCCGCCTCATAAACTTTATCAAGCTTGGTAAGGCTCATTGCATTTTTAGTTTCCTTGCCGTAAAGCAAAACTAAAAGCCCCGTTGCAAAAGGGTCGAGCGTACCAGTGTGGCCAACTTTAACTTTTTTACCGAGTTCATCTTTAAGAACGCGGCGGATTCTAGCGACCACGCCAAAGCTGGTAATTCCAGCGGGCTTATCAATTAAGATTCGCCCGCTATCGTTTTCGAAAAATGCCATTTTACATTCCTGGAATTCTGAATTGTGAAGGATCGTTAGGATAAATTTGGTCGGTCATCACTTTATTTTTGCTACTTTCGGTACCCATTGCAGGTTGCTCCGCTGGATTTGGAATAAAATCAAAAGCTGGAATTTCTGGCGGCATTGGCATCGAGCTAAAATCTGGCATAGCTGGTGGCATTGGCATTGCAAAATCATTCGAATTTTGTGCAGGATTTTCAGTTGAGTAAGTTTGCTGACTTTCAAAATTATTTTGCGGCAAAGTCTGCGCATATTGTTCATTCGAAATCGGATTACTTGATTCAAAATTTGAAAGCGGCTGGATTGGTGTAGCTTGAGCATAAGGCTGAGTTTCAGGAATAAAATTCTCATTCGCCTGTGGCTCTTCATAAACCGCATTTTGAAGTTTACCATGGCTTAAAACATAATCATTATTTTGTGGATTTGAAGTTGCTACAGAGTTTTCTTCACGAGAAATTCCACTTGGCTCATAAGGCTGAGCACCCATCAAACCACTTGCAATTTGAGCATTTTCGGTTGGGTGATAATATTCATCGCCCTGATTTTGTGCTGGCTGAACATTTTGAGTTTGAATCTCTTGAGCGGCAGGAGTTTCAGCTGGATTTTGTTGTTCGAAAA
>CAUROE010000058.1:0-3572 GCA_963526465.1 uncultured Saccharimonas sp. (SeqCode) | reverse complement strand
CTAATATTATTTTTAATAATAACTTCACCACTCTTAGTTTCGATCTTTTTCGATTTTTCAATTTTGAAGATAATTTTCGGAATTACAAACTCGTTAAAACTTTTCGAAAATCTCAAAAGCTTAGTTTTAGCACTTTTTGGTTTTTCAAATCCAATCAGTAACGGAATGATTTCGCCAATAATCAACCCAGCAACTTCAATTTTAATCGCAATCGGGCTATATTTTACATTTATCGCAAAATATTCCGCAAAAAGTTATTTAATCAATATCTGGACAATGATTCTGCTTTTAGTTTGCATTATTAACCCCACAACAATCACAATTCTTTTTACGCCAATTTTAATTTTAACAATTACAGGTCTCCAAGGTTTGATTAACACTTGGTATGCGCTCTTTCCAAAAAACCCTTATGCTCGAATTTTTGGGTTGATTCCAATTTCGATTTTTGTTTTCAACCTATTAATCACCAATCTTTCAGTCTTTGCTTTAAGCTATCGGTATTCACCACAACCGCTCGCCGCTTTTAGCCAAGATTTAAATATTTTACTTGAAAAAACAGATTCAAACCGCATTTTAATGGTCTCAAAAAATGAAGAAGATTTCTACAAAATACTTGAGCGTCAGGGAAGGGCAAAAGTAAAAAATAAATTCGAAGATTCTGAAGTAATTCTTTCGAAAGAAGCCTACCAAAACGCAAAAATTCCAGCAAATTATAGTGTAAAAAGAATTTTAGTTTCAAACCGTAAATATAATGCCGATAGATTTTATGTTTTGAGGCGAGGTTGATTTTCAAGCATTTTTTTGATAAAATTAGAAGAGTAAATTATTTTAAATGGAGGAATTATGGCAGGAATTAAAGACCAAATGAAAATGGTGCGCGAACTACAGAAAGCGCAAAAAGAACTTAAAAAAGAAATTATTGAAGTTGAAGCTGGTGAGGGTGCAGTTGTAATTCAGTTTACCGGTGAGCTAAAAGTGAAGAGTGTAAAACTCAACCCAGAATTGATTGATTTTGAAGACACTGAAGAACTTGAACATTGGATTCAAATTGCAATTCGTGATGGCTTAGAAGAAGCTCAAAAAGTTGCAGCCGAAAAAATGCAACCTCTAATGGGCGGTTTAGGAAACTTGGGACTTTAATCTTTTTGAAAGAGAAAAATGTCACAAATTCTACCTCAAGCATTAACTGAAACTATTGAAAACCTCGGCAAACTCCCTGGCGTTGGCTCGCGAACAGCCGAACGCTACGCTTACTATTTACTAAAAAATAATACCACTATAAGTGAAAAAATCGCCGATAGTCTTTTAAATTTGCATAAAAATGTTAAAAGTTGCCCTATAACTTTTGCATTGATTTCAAAAGACGAAGAAATTTCACCGCTTTATACTGATGAAACTCGCAATAAAAAACTAATTGCGGTCGTTGAGGAGCCACTAGATATTATTGCCCTTGAAAAAACAAAGCATTTTAACGGAACTTACCATGTTTTAGGCGGGGTTATTTCGCCAATTAACGGAATCACGCCTGATCAATTACATATTCGCGAGCTTGCTGAAAGAATTTCGAAAGATGAAGTTCAAGAGATAATTATCGCAACAAACGCTAGCGTTGAAGGCGAAAGTACAGCACTTTATATTCAGAATTATTTACGTGAAAAAGGCTTCAAAAACTTAATAATTTCACGACTTGCGCGCGGTCTGCCAGTAGGTGTTGACTTGGAGTATGCCGACCAGATCACTTTGAGCCATGCCTTAGAAGGACGAAAGGCAATTTAATGAATTTCGAAAATGCCAAAAAATTAGTTGATAATGCAGAAAAAATTTGCGTTATTCAGGCCGAAAACCCTGATGGTGATAGTTTAGGGTCGGCTTTAGGATTGGAAGAAATTTTAAGCGAGTTAGGTAAAGAAGTTAAACTTTTCTGTCCAGTTGATATCCCTAAATATTTGCGATATTTTAATGGCTGGGACAGAGTAGAAAGTTCAATTTATGAAAAATTTGACCTTTTTATCATTGTTGATACAACCAGCAGTATTCTACTATCAAAAATAATTGAGGACCCGCTTTATAAAAACTTGCTCGAAAAAACGCCAGTTTTAGTTATTGATCACCATACAGACGCGACACCAGATTTGTTTTTTAAACACGAATTAATTTTAGAAGAGGTTAGCTCAGCAGGTGAATTAATTTTCGAAATTGCAAAAGCAAATCGCTGGAAAATTAACGAAAATGCCGCACAAAATTTACTTGGGGCAATTTTTAGCGACACGCTTGGGCTTTCAACGAGCAATACTTCAGCCAGAACTTTTGAAGTTGCGGGCGAATTAACAAAACTTGGTGCAAATTCAGCCAAGCTTGAAGAGGATCGCCGCGAACTTTCGAAAAAAGCGCCTGAAATTTTAAAATATAAGGGAGAACTAATTCAGCGAATTGAATATTTTTTAGATGGAAAATTGGCAGTTGTGCATATTCCATGGAGCGAGATTAAAGAATATTCCGATAAGTATAACCCAAGTGTTTTGGTGATTGATGAAATGCGAATGGTTGAAGGAGTAGAGGCGTGTGTGGCTATAAAAACTTACCCAGACGGTAGATTGACAGGGAAAGTTCGCACAAACTCACCAGTCGCGGCTGATATCGCTGGCTATTTTGGTGGCGGCGGCCACACTTATGCTGCAGGCTTTCGAATTTATGAGAATTATGATGAAACTTTGCAAGAATTAATTAGTTGCTGTTGGAAAATTCTGGGCTAAAAAAATATATGAAGTTTAACTAAGATTATTGATAAATAAATTTTTAATCTATTGATTAAGTTTTTTTATTCTACATAAGATTTCTTATCTTCGAAAATCTTCATAAAGGAATTATTTGAAATTAGTGGAGTAATTACTACGGCATTTACCTGGTTGAAACCAATTTTTAAGTTGAGAGTTAAGAAATACCGACTAAGTTGGTTTTCATGTCTAAATAAAGATTTTGCTCCACTATTTCTCGAAGTGGTTTGACTAAACATACTAAAATGCTAACTCATTCCATAAAAGGAATGAAAAGACTAGAATTGAGTTTCCTAAAGTATTTAAGAATCTACCAGTTGTAGCGGTTCAAATACTGAACGCAAGGGATAAATCCATTAGCTGTGTTTAGCACGGTGGTGACTACAACCTATGTTGAATTTATGATGGTATCTTTAGCTAGAATTACTCAAGAGCTTGACGTTACTGTTTTAGTGATTGCAACAGGGAAATTGGCTTAGGATTGAACAGAGAAAATTAAAAAGAGTCTTAGGGGCTCTTTTTCTGTTGGTATATGTCCATAATTAATAAAACTACTTTGTGTTATAATAGTATACATAAATAATGAACAGCAGCCTTCTAAAAAAATAAAATATAACTATTATACAATATTTTTTAAAAAAGCATAGGCGCTATATATAGTGTTTTATGCAGAAGATACATATAGTTTTAGTGTATCTGATGTAAAAATTACACAATAAATGGACTACCCTTTATTGACAAATTAAAACAAAAGCATTATTATATATGTATAATCCTATTTTGGAGAATTAAGACATT
>CAUROE010000057.1:0-3636 GCA_963526465.1 uncultured Saccharimonas sp. (SeqCode) | reverse complement strand
CCCTAAAACCATAATTGAAATAATTTTTCCCAAAATTAAGGTTTTAGCTGAAATACTGGTTAGAATCATCTCTGTAACGCGGTTTTCTTTTTCTTCAGTTGTGCTTGTAAGCATTCGGTTTGAAAGAAAAACAGTAATAAAATAGAATATCGCTAAGAAAATTCCTGGCACAATCATTTCTGGGAATTGATTATACTTTTCGCCATTTTTAAAAAATGTTTGCTCAGTTTTATAAGTTTCATTAATCAACGCCAACTGATTTTTATTCGTAGCTTGGACGCCAGAATTCTTCAAAATAGTTTTTAAAACCGCTGAATATTTGCCGTTTTCATTGATGTTAGTATTTTTTCCATAAATTTCAACCTTTTCAACGGTTAAATCTTTTGGTATAAAATAAAATGCACTAAGTTTTCCATTTTTTACAGATTCGATCGCCTTTTGCTTATCGTTCGAAAAACCACCTTTTAATTGTAAAACAAGCTCTTTAGAAATTAAGCCACTTTCATCTTGAACCTGGAAAGAAAAACTCTCTTTTGCTAATTTTTCTTGATTCTCCTTTGCTTGTGAGCCTGAAATTGCGCCAAACATAAACATTACGCCATAAATTACAGGAATTGCAAAAATCGCAATCCAAAAAGTTGGCTTTTTTAGCGCACGGAAGATTTCGAACCTTAAAACTGTTCCTATATTATACATTTTTTACCTCATTTTCCACTTCATTTTCTTCGCCATAAATATTCAAGAAAATCTCATTTAAAGTTGATTTTTGAACCTTAAAGTTTATAATTTGCAGATTTTTTGAAACCAATTCTTTCAGAATTTCTTGCGAATCGTCTTTTAATGAAAGTTCTGCATAGTTTGCTTCTTTTTTTATAACCTCAAACTTATCACTCTTTGGCAGCTCGCCCACAAATTCAAGAATGATTCGCTGTTTACCAAATTTATTTCGAATTTCATCAACCGTTCCATAAGCTTCCATTTTACCGTTTTTTAAAAGCAATGCGCGGTTGCAAATTTTCTCAACTTCTTCCATTTGGTGAGTTACCATCATAATCGTAGCACCGCGAGCATTTTCTTCTTCAATGATATCCATAAGAAGTTGGCGATTAACAGGATCAAAACCCTTTGTTGGCTCATCTAAGATAAGTATTTCGGGTTTGCCCATAATGGTAATTCCTAACTGTATTTTTTGCTGCTGACCACCCGAAAGTTTATCGATATTTAAGTTCGCCTTATCTTCCAAGCCAACACGTTTCAAATATTTTTTCGAGAACTCTTGAGCTTCTTTTTTCGAAAGACCTTTAAGCCGTCCAAAATATTGCATCACATCAATAACTTTTTCTTTTTTATAAAGACCGCGTTCCTCTGGCAAATATCCAATTGCGCCAATTCTTTCAGGAGAGAATTCTTCACCATTAATTAAAAGTTCACCCGAATCTGCCTGATAAATTCCTAGCAAAGCTCGAATTGTTGTTGTCTTTCCGCTTCCGTTTGATCCTAAAAAACCAAAAATTTCGCCCTTTTTAACATTAAAACTTAGCCCGCGAATGATTTCTTTATTGCCAAACGACAGCTTAAAGTTCTTTATTGAAATTATATCTTTATCTGTCATATATATACTATAGCACAAAAAACAAAAAAAAAAAAAAAAAACAGTTTTAAGTATTTTTATCTAAAACTAAAACAGCTCGTTTTGAGCTGTTTTAAATATCTCAAGAAGAATTATTTTTCTTCTTTTGCAGATTTTTTCAAAGGTGTCGCAACTTTTTCGAATTTTCCGCCAGCTTTTTCGATAGCTTCAATGGCAGATTTCGAAGCAGCTTGAACTTTTAAAGTAACTTTTTCGTTCAATTCACCTCGTGAGATAACCTTAACTTTATGGAAAGGTGTTGAAATGTAACCTTCTTCAAAAAGTCGGAAGTTATCAACTTCACCAGCCAAATCGTTCAAGTGGTCAAGATACACAACTTGAGCTGGTTTTCGTAAAGACTTGAATCCTCGAGCTTTTGGAGTTGCCTGAACAAGTGGATTTTGACCACCTTGGAAAGTTGCACGAAGTTTCTTTCCTGTTCGAGCTCCTTGACCTTTAGTACCACGACCAGCAGTTTTACCACGACCGGCTGAGATACCGCGACCAACACGAATTTTATCTTTATTTGCAGAAACTTGGAGTTCATTGTATTTCATTACTTAGTCTCCTTTTTAGCTTTTGGTGCATTTAACCATTGTTCTTTAGGAACAAGGCTCTTCAAAGCATCTATAGTTGCGTAAGCAATATTAACTTTATTTGTTGAACCAAGTGATTTCGAAAGCATGTTTCGAATTCCTGTTACACCAATAATTTGTCGAACAACACCACCAGCGATAATACCAGTACCAGGAGCTGCAGGTTTCAAAAGAACGTGAGCGCCAGTTACTTTTTTCTCAGCTTCGTGTGGAATTGTGTCGCCTTCAAGCGCGATTTCAATCATGTTTTTCTTTGCAACATTTGTTGCCTTAGCGATAGCTGCAGTCACATCTTGACCTTTAGCTACACCAACACCAACTTTGTTTTTGCGGTCGCCCACAACAACAAGAGCTTTAAAGCGGAAGCGTCGTCCACCTTTAACTACACGAGAAACGCGGTCGATATTAATTACTAATTCTTCGAATTGTTTTTCTTCGCGTTCTTGGCGTCGATTATTATTTAGGCGGTCATTTTTTCGACCAATTCGACCGTTGTTTCGGTCGTTATTTCGGCGTGGAGCCTGAGATTTTTGAGCTTCAGCCATAATTAGAACTCCAATCCTTCCTTACGAGCAGCATCTGCCAAAGCGTGCAAGCGACCTGCATATTGGCGACCATTTCGGTCAAATACTACTGTATTAATTTTAGCTTTCTTTGCTTTTTTGGCGATTTCTGTACCAATTTTTGCAGCAAGTTCTGTTTTTGAACCTTTAGCTTTTGAACCAACGGTTGTTGCTGAAACAAGAGTTTTTTGCGCAACATCGTCAATAATTTGAGCTGAAACATGCAAATTACTAATAGTTACAGTTAATCGTGGGCGTTCAGCAGTTCCAGAAATTTTTGCTCGAACACGACCTTTTCGCAAAGCTAAGTTTTGCTTCTTAAGTGCTAATGCTTTAGACATTATTTACCTGCCTTTCCCGCTTTTCGCAAGATAACTTCATCAACATATTTGATACCTTTGCCTTTGTATGGTTCAGGTTTCTTCAATGCGCGGATTTCTGCCGCAGCTTGGCCAACAGCTTGCTTGTCAATTCCTGCAACCGTAATAACCATTTTATCGTTAGAAAGAGTAATTCCTTCTTTTGCTTTATAGATTACAGGGTGTGAGAAACCAAGTTGCATTTCAAGCTCTTGTGGATTGTTAGTTTGAACACGGAAACCAACTCCGTTAACTTCTAATTTCTTTTCGAAACCTTTTGTAACACCAATAACGGCATTATTCAAAAGAGCTCGCTGCAAGCCGTGTTGCGCTCGCGCTACTCGTTCGTCATTTTTTCGAACAACCTTCAAAGTTGTGCCGTCAAGTTCGACAGTTACATCTGACAAATGAGGCACAGTTAGTTCGCCTTTAGCGCCTTTAACTGAAATCTCGTTCTCGTCAATCGTGATTGTCACACCAGCCGGAAC
>CAUROE010000056.1:0-3827 GCA_963526465.1 uncultured Saccharimonas sp. (SeqCode) | reverse complement strand
TCATGCAACCAAAGTTTTGAATCATGAATATTATAATGGAAGACACAAAAATTTGTTTATAATGGAAAAATTTTATAGCAACTAAAATCCCCAATTCGGGGATTTTTTAATTTTATAGTTCTACTCTAATTCCGAGAACGCCAAACCTCTCTTGTTTTTCTGGTGTATAAAACTCACCAAGAACATCTAAAAGTTCTTCTTTTGTCATTGTTTTGTCTGCGAGAATTTCGATTTCAAAATCATTGAAAAGAGTTTTAAAGTCCTTATATTTTAATAATCCAATAACTTTTGCTGTGAATTTATCTTTTTCATTGTTAAATTCGATTAAATCACCAATTTTTATCTGTTGTCGTTTCTCGTCATTTAATCTTAATTCAATTCTTTTTGTTCCTTTTTTAATAAAATCAAAATATTTATCTTGTAAGTTCATTTTATGAATCATATTTTCTCCTTCTGCTAAATAAGTTACAGGAATCTTCTTCGAAAATAATTTTTACTACACATTCACCCTCGATTTCGATTTTTATTATAGCATTTCTCGGTGAATTTAGCAAAAATAAAACCGCCAAGCATTTAAGCGTGGCGATTTTACGGTTTTGAAATTATTTTCGCAAACCTAATTTAGAAACAACAGCTTTGTAGGCTTCAAAATCTTTTCGTTCAAGATATTTTAGAAGTTTTTTACGGCGACCAACCATTTGCATCAAACCGCGTCGAGCCATGAAGTCGTGCTTGTTTGATTTAAGGTGTTCCGTCACTTCTTTGATACGAGCTGTCAAGATTGACACTTGTGCCTGTGGCGAACCAACGTCATTCTTTGAAACCTGAGTCAAAGCGATTGCCTTCTCTTTATTCTCTTTAGTAATCATCTTTAAAATTTTATCATTTTTTAAGATTTTAGTCAAGAGTATATTATATTTTAATTATAAATTATTTGTAATGCAAATATTAAAAAGCCCCGCACTAAGTCGGGGCTTATATTTTTATTCACCTTTTTGCAACTTCTTTTTGAGCTCTTTGGCAAATTTTTCTAGAAACCAGTCTTCAATCCCACCATCATTAATCCAACATTCTAGTTTTTCTAGATCGCTCCACTCGGATAACACGCGCACTATAGGATAAGGATAGTGTTCTTCCCAATCTCCAATCGTGTAATAATGAAATACTTGGTGCGGGAGTAAACAAAGATATTCCTCCCACTGATCTTCATCTAAGTAAACTCTACCTCCTGCTGTTTGCTGTTGTAGACATATTTCGACTTCAAATTGACCATTTCCAGGGCGTAAGTAGACGAAAACAAACTGACCGAATATTATTTGATTGGAGAATTCGATGCAATTAGGATTGATAGTGCTTAGAATAATCTTAAGTTTATCCTTTGCGGCTTGAAGAAGAGATTTCTCTTTATCTCTAATTTTTTTGAATTCAATAGCTTTCAGCCATTCTTTTTTATCTTGGACTTTAATTATACTTTCGAATTGTTTCATTTTAATGTTCTCTTTCTAATAACTCTCACGTTTTAATATTACCGTCGCTAGAAAGTTTTTACGCCAGTAATTATTTTTTCCTCCTTATAATATTTAAAACATGCGAATTATGTGCATATTCTACCATAAATATAATAAAAAGTCAAGCAAAAACCGCCATTCCCTGGCGGTGGTGCTTTTATAAAATTTCGAAAGCTTTTTTAACTTTTTCAAGCTCGGCTTTTTTGTTTGAAAATTCTTCGCGAGTTTCTTCAACCAAATGTGCTGGTGCTTTTGAAACATAATTTTCGTTCGAAAGGCGTTTTTCAAGCAAATTAATTTCGTTCGAAATTTTATTGATTCGTTCGGCGAGTTCGGTTTTATATTCAGCCAAAATATCGGTTGGCACATCAAGATAAGCACCCAAACCGCTAGCGGCAAGGCTAAACCCGTGTGGCGCATCTGTTTGAATAATTTCTGGCACGCGCGAAAGGTGGCGAATAGTTTTAATATTTTTTGCAATTAGTTCATCTTTTTCAAAAACCAAATTATAGCGTTTTTTGCCGGGTAGCTCAGCCGTAATCAGGCGAATTTCACCAACTAAATCTTGGATTCGTTCAAATTGAAGTGCTTCGAATTCGTTAAATTTCAAAGATTCGGCTAGTTTTTCGTTCGCTAAAATTCCCTCAGTCCAAGGCAGAGTTTGCCAGATGGTTTCAGTCACAAATGGTGCGAAAGGATGCGTAATTTTAAGACAAGTTTCAAGAACCCAAGCAAGAAGTTCAGGATTGTCTTGTGTTTTTGAAGCTTCAATATACCAATCGGCAACGGTGCTCCAAATTGTATGATAAACCGTTTCTGAGGCCTCCGCAAAACGGTAATTTTGCATATGGTTTTCAATTTCAGTAATTGCCTTATCGAGTTCTCGCACAATCCAGTGATCTGCTGGCGTGAAAGCCTCGGGTTGTTTTGTGCTCTTAATTTCGCCAACTTTTTCAGAAATGAACCGTGAAATATTCCATAATTTATTACAGAAATTACGGCCAGCGATAACTTTATTTTTCGAAAATGCCTGATTCTGCCCTGCCGAACGCGAAGCGATAATTCCAAGGCGAAAAGCGTCGGAACCAAACTCAGCAATTACATCCATTGGGTTAATCACATTTCCCTTTGATTTACTCATTTTTTGGCCGTGTTCATCAAGAACCATTCCGTGCAAATAAACTTCGCGGAATGGAATTTGCCCTGTGCAGTAAATTCCTAGCATAATCATTCGTGAAATCCAAGGGAAAATCAAATCGTGACCAGTTTCCATTACACTATTTGGATAGAATTTCGAAAGCTCACCGCCTTCCAAAAAATCGGTTGTAATGAACGGCCATTGACCGCTCGAGAACCAAGTATCGAGCGTATCTTCATCGCGCTTATATGTCTTGCCGTTCACTTCAATTTGCGATTCATGAACGCGCTCATCAAAAATCCAATCAGTTGGATCTTCAATATTTTGAAAAGCTGGAATTGGAATTCCCCAAGGGATTTGACGTGAAATGTTCCAGTCGCGAATATTTTTCAAGTATTCCGCCAAAACATTTTTCTTATTTTCTGGTGTAAATTTAATTTCATTATTTTCAAGAGCTTCAAGAGCTTTTTTAGCTAAAGGTTTAGTTGAAATAAACCACTGCTCTTTCACGAGCGGCTGAATTGGCTCTCCAGATTTATAATCATATCCAACAACGTGAGTAATATCTTCTTCTTTAAATAATGCATTAATTTTTCGAAGATCCTCAAGAATCTTCTTTCGTGCTTCTAACACTTCTAAGCCAGCATATTTACCTGCATTTTCGGTCATTTTTCCGTCAAATCCAATTACTTGAATTTTTGGCAAGTTGTGGCGATTGCCAACTTCGAAATCATTTGGATCGTGGAATGGTGTAATTTTAACAACGCCAGTTCCAAATTGTGGGTCGGCATATTCATCAGCGATAATTTTGATTTCACGATTTATTAAAGGTATGCGAACTTTTCTGCCAATCAGATTTTCATATCTTTCATCTTCTGGATTAACCGCAAGAGCTGTGTCGCCGAGCATTGTTTCAGGGCGAGTTGTTGAAACGAGCATATATTCGCTTATTCCACCAAATTCATCAAGAACTGGATACGCAATCGTCCAGAGTTTACCCTTCTCTTCTTTATAATCTACCTCAATATCAGCATAAGAAGTTTGATATTTTGTTGAATAATTAACAATACGCTCACCTCTGTAAATCAAGCCATCGTTCCACATTTTTTCGAAAGTTTTATAAACGCGACTTACGACTTTTTCGTCTAAAGTGAAAGTTAGATTTTTCCAATCTGCGCCAG
>CAUROE010000055.1:0-3845 GCA_963526465.1 uncultured Saccharimonas sp. (SeqCode) | reverse complement strand
GTAGTTATAAGCTTGGTCAGTGAAGTCAATAGAAGTCTCAAGATTTTCAACTTTAATGAAAGTGCCTTTTCCACTAAGGTTTCGAATTTCTAAAGTGTGTAAATTTAAAAAGTGCGCGCAAATTAGAATTAAAGCAATTTGCGGAATAAAGATCGCTATTTTTTGCTTTTTTGAAAATTTAAAATGCCAGATTTTTTTTGAAAATTTATTTACAATAATGGTTATAATTATAATTACTACAATCGTAAAAAGCATATTTAAGAATCGTTCTAAATTAATCATCGAGGCTAGTCCACCAGCCTCGCCAGACATCGCTAAATCTTCAGGCAAAAACGGTGTATTGCGTGAGGCCATTTTTTCAGTATTGATATACATCATAATTGTGGCGAGCGAGAACAAAATGCCCATTGAAATTCGCCAGTTTCGAAAGATTCCAACAAACAAAAAACTGACTAAAATTGTTGCAATTTGGCTATACTCGGCAATTTTTGGATTTTTTAAGAGGAGCTCGTTAGCATTTTCCCAGCCACCAAATTGGAGATTTAAGATATATTTTGCAAGAAAAGCTCCCAATAAATAAATACAAATCGTTGAGAATATTAAAAAAGTAGCTTTGCTTTGAATAATTTTTTTGCCAATTTTTGCGTATTTTATAACGTTTTTTTGTGATTTTTCAGATAAATATTTTTTAAAAATTTCTTTAAAGTATTTTTTGAAATCAAGCTTTTTTAAATTTTTCATAATAATTTAATTATAACATTTTTTAGAAAAGTTGGCGAGAGTTGCTCTTTGAGTTTTTAGATTTTTAACATTTTATTTTACTATGAAAAAACTCAGCAGCGACTAAAAACGGTAGTAGATGTAATTAATATTCTGTTGGAGTTTATTCTGCTTCTGGGTTTGGAGGTGTCTAATTTTATGCAGTTAAAAAGGCTACGCAAGAATAAGCGTAACCGTAATGAATAAATAACCTCTCACCAGTGAAGATGTGATTCATTTTATAAACTAGTGGGATAGTTTATAAAACTACTTATTAAAATAACTGTCTCCTTTCTTCGGAAGTTTTTTAGTTATCACTTATCGTATTGTAAATAAAAGATTTTTTATATTTTTATATCTAATATAAACTTTCAATAAATGATAACTATTAAATTATAATAAAAATATTCTAGCTTGTCAATAATAAAATTAGATATTTTTGCAAGATTTTTGAGCTTAAAGTGCTTGAAATTTTAGTTTTTTTGTGCTAAAATAAAACAAGTTGCCAGAGACAGTAGCCGCCTCGCGTTAGCTAGGCTTAATCTGCTACCGAGGAATACTTTTTCTATCTGCCAACGAGTTTTGAAGGGAGGCTTTCAAAACGCCAGAATCTTAACAATTAGGTCGAAGAATATTAACCAAAAAAGGAGTTTTTATGGCATTATCACGCGATAAAAAGAACCAATTGGTTGCTGAATTAAGCGCCGCTCTTAAAGACGCAAAAATGACAGCTTTTGCTGAATATAAAGGTTTGACAGTTGCCGACCTTCAAGAACTTCGAAAAGAAGCTCGTGAAGCTGGCGTTCAAATCAAAGTTGTTAAAAACCGCCTTGTGCGAGTTGCAATGCAAGAAGTTGAAGCTTTGAAAGAATCTGACACTTCTGCTCTAAAAGGCCAACTCGTTTATGCAATTTCAAGTGAAGATGAGATTGCTGCTGCGCAAGTTTTGGGTAAATTTGCGAAAACTCACCCAGAAATGAAACTTGTTGGTGCGTTTGCTGACAACGGCGATGTAATGGATACTGCAACTGTTACGACACTTTCAGAACTTCCAAGCAGAGATCAACTTATTGGTCAAATTGTGGATACACTTCTTTCGCCAATCAACGCGATTGCTGGTGGTCTTACAAACGAAGATTTGGAATTTCGAAAAGCAACCAATTAATTTATTTTAGAATATTAACCACTTAAATTTTTAAAGGAGTCAAAAATGGCTGACATTAAAAAATTGGCTGAAGAGTTGGTAAAATTAACTATTCTTGAAGCTAACGAATTGAAAGAACACCTCAAAGAGGAATACGGAATTGAACCAGCTGCTGTTGCTGTTGCCGCTACTGCCGGTGCTGCTGACGCTGCTGACGAACAAACAGAATTTACAGTTACTTTGAAAGACGCTGGTGCGCAAAAAGTTGCTGTTATTAAAGCAGTTAAAGAAATCACAGGTCTTGGACTTGGTGAAGCTAAAGCTATCGTTGACGGTGCTCCAGCACCAGTTAAAGAAAAAGTTTCTAAAGATGAAGCTGAAGAAGCTAAAAAGAAACTTGAAGAAGCTGGCGCAACTGTTGAGCTTGCTTAATTACAATACAAATCAAATCGACCTAATTTAAGATTTTCGAAAATCGCTCAATTTTGGGCGATTTTTGTTTAGCTAGAATTTATTATTATGGGTATTGTAGTTTAGAATTGATATTTTAATAATTGATAAAAGTATTAAAATAAAGATAAGCATTGTTTTTTTCACATTATAGTGTATAATCGTGGTTATGATCTATATTCCTTTTTTAATCATATTTCTAACTATATTTATTTTTTTAAACCGAGATTTAAGTAATCTTTTTAGTTTTGAGGCTATTTCTCGTCTTATAATGGCCGCTTTTGTAATTTTCATCTTTTGTTGTTTGGCTATACTTATTTTCAAAAAGCTAAAAGGTGATCTTGGATTTAAAAAAGCTAAGAAAATTCAAAACAGAATTATGAAAATAACTTATATTCTGGCTATTTTGGAGTTTGTTATTGGAGCTATAAGTCTCCTTATCCACCTCGGTCCTCTTGCTATACTAGCTATCATTGCCGTAGCTATTATTGCTCTAATTATATTATTTTACGGCTTTATGTTTAGCCAAATTTTTATGCTTTCTTATAGATTTCTCCAATTTTTTAACAATAAAGAATTTAGTGATGATGAAACTGAAGAGATTAGAAGAGAGAAGGCCGAATTATATGCGAAAAATAAGAAAATTATAGAGTCGAAAACTTTGTTATATATTCCAATTTTTGCGGCTTATCTTGTGGTTTTTATTTTACTCATAAAGGCTTTTAATCTTAATGTAGCAATTTATACTTATCGCGACAGTCTTGCATATTCTGTAGTTATCTCATTTATCTTTTTTTCTATATTTCAATCTATTTTTAAGAGGCAAGGACCAAAACTAAAAGAAGATAAAATAATATCTTACAGATTTAAGTTTATAAAATTACAATACGCTCTTCAGATTATTGGGTATATTTTATACTTTTATTTAAGAAACTCAAATGTATCAGGTTTGGTATTAGATAGGCTTATAATTTTAACATTTGTCTCGATTAGTGGTTTTGAATCTGTTATGTTTGCTTATAAGGTTGCGATAATATATAAAGATAGACAAAAAAATGATTCTCGGGATTGATGAAGTTGGTCGTGGAGCGTGGGCTGGCCCCTTGGTGGTTGGAGCTTGCGTTTTGAATAATGCTAAAATTGAAGGTCTAACAGATTCGAAAGCTCTTTCTAAAAAGCAGCGCGAGAATTTAGCAAAAGAAATTGATAAAAGTTCTGCAATTATTGGCTTGGGTTGGGTTTCGAACGATGAGATTGATGAAATTGGTTTAAGTGCTGCATTAAAACTTGCAACAAGGCGAGCTGTTAAGGAAGTACAGCTGAAATGTAAAAAACAAAATATTAAATTTGATGAAATTATAATTGATGGCACTGTAAATTTCTTGGCTGGCACGCCACTTGAAAAATATGTCTCCACTCTTAAAAAGGCTGATTTACTAATTTCAAGCGTTTCTGCAGCTGCAATTTGTGCGAAAGTTGTGAGGGATAATTT
>CAUROE010000054.1:0-4061 GCA_963526465.1 uncultured Saccharimonas sp. (SeqCode) | reverse complement strand
TAAAAACAACAAAAACTTTCGAAGAACTTATTCCGAGTGATTTTGTGCATTTACACACACATACATATCACTCACTACTTGATGGCTTAACTAAAATTGACGATTTGGTTGATAATGTTAAAGCGAGTGGAATGGAGGCTGTGGCTATAACTGACCACGGAACAATGTCTGGTGCTATCGAATTCTTTAAAGAGGCAACTTCAAAAGGGGTTAAGCCTATTTTAGGAATTGAGGCTTATGTTGCAGCACGAACCAGATTTGATAGAGATCCAGCGCATGACAAGCCGCGTTATCACTTAGTCTTGTTGGCAAAAAACCAAATTGGTTGGCAGAATTTATGTTCGCTTACAACCAAGGCTTGGGTTGAGGGGCAATATTATAAACCGCGAATAGATCATGATATTATGGCTGAGCATTCAGAAGGTGTTGTTTGCTTGAGTGGTTGTGCTGGTTCTGAAATTTCAGAATCTATTCGAGCTGGAGATTTCGAAAAAGCAAAAGAACTTGCTAGCTGGTATAAATCGGTTTATGGTGAAGATTTTTATCTTGAATTACAAGACCATGGTCACCCAGAATGCCCTAATCACTGGGAGGTTCAAAAAGAAATCAATGATGGTCTATTTAGACTTCATGAAGAACTTGATATCCCGATGGTTGTAACTTGCGATTCACACTATTTAACCCATGAAAATCAAGATGCGCATGAAATCCTTCTTTGTGTCGGAACGGGTTCTTACTTAAATGACGAAAAGCGAATGAGTCTAAAAGAGTTTGACCTTTTTGTTACTGACCCGAGAGATATTATCAAGCGATGGGGAAAAATTGACCCCGAAATCATTTTGAATACCAAAAGAATTGCAGAAAAAGTTAATTTTGAGTTTGAATTTGGTAAGATTTTAATTCCAAAATTTCCACTTCCAGAAGGTGAAGAAAGTGAAAAAGGCTTTTTAGATAAGCTGGTTTTTCAAGGTTTAGGTGAAAGATATGCTGGAATTCTTGTTGATGAAGTGAAGAAAATGACTATTCCTGAAATTCGCGAGAAACTTTCGAAAGAAGTTATTGAACGAGTCGATATGGAACTTGGTGTTCTTGATGGAATGGGCTATAATGGTTATTTCTTGATTGTGCAAGATTTTATTAACTGGGGAAAGTCTCAAGGAATTGTTTTTGGGCCAGGGCGGGGTTCGGCTGCTGGTTCGATTATTGCTTATGCCCTACATATTACTGACCTTGATCCACTTGAATATGACTTACTTTTTGAAAGGTTTTTAAATCCTGATCGAATTTCGATGCCAGATATTGATGTTGACATTCAAGATACGCGCCGAAATGAAGTTATCCAATATTGCACTGATAAATATGGCGTTGATCGTGTAGCGAATATTGCGACTTTTGGTAAAATGATGGCAAAAAACGCCGTGCGAGATGTGGCGCGAGTTTTGGAGGTTCCGTATTCTGAAGCTGACCGTATGGCTAAATTAGTTCCAGATCCGAACCAAGGTAGACATATACCGCTTCGAGTTTCGCTAGAAAATGACCAAGATTTAAAGCATGAATATGAAACTAATCCAACCGCTAAAACTGTTTATGATTTTGCAATGCAGCTTGAAGGCACGATTCGAAACCACGGTGTCCATGCTTGTGGTGTTGTGATCGCGCCAGACGATTTAGTGAAATATTTACCTCTTGAAATGGCGCAAAAAGGTGTTGTGGCAACTCAAGTTCCGATGGGTCAAGTTGAAGATTTAGGTCTTTTAAAAATGGACTTTTTGGGTCTTAAAAACCTTTCAATTATTTCAACTGCACAAAAAATTGTCAAAAAAACATATGGTATCGATCTAGACCTTTCGAAACTTGGCCTTGATGATAAAAAGGCTTATGAATTATTAGCTCGTGGTGATTCGACCGGTGTTTTTCAGCTTGAATCTGCTGGAATGAAGCGATATCTGCGGGAGCTAAAACCTTCAAAGTTTGAAGATATTATTGCTATGGTTGCGCTTTATCGACCTGGGCCAATGAGCGAAATTCCGAAATTCATTGCTCGAAAACACGGTGAAGAGCCAGTTACTTACTATGAAGATCATATGGAAAATGCTCTTAAAAATACTTATGGAATTTTGGTTTATCAGGAGCAGTTTATGCAGATTTCGAAGGAAGTTTGCGGATTTACTGGTGGTCAGGCGGATACGCTTCGAAAGGCCGTGGGTAAAAAGAAAATCGACTTGATGAAGAAAATGAAGGGCGAATTTATTGAGGGAGCGGTAAAACATTCTAACGCCGACCGAGGAAAAGTTGAGGCTTTCTGGGAACATTTGGAAGAATTTGCTAACTATTGTTTTAATAAGTCGCATGCGGCGTGTTATGCTTTAATTGCTTATTGGACGGCCTATATTAAGGCGCATTACCCAGATGCTTTTATGGCGGCGCTAATGACGGCCGACTCTGATGACACCGACCGTTTGGCGATTGAGATTGCCGAATGTCGTTCTATGGGAATTGAGGTTCTTGGTCCAGATGTAAATGAATCATTTAAGGATTTTGCGATTGTGCCGCACGAGAATAAAATTCGCTTTGGCCTTTTAGCGGTGAAAGCTGTTGGCGGTGGTGCAGTTGATGCAGTTCTGAATGCTCGAAAAGCTGGTGGAAAATTTACTTCAATTTTAGATTTTGCGAAACGTGTTAATGCTCGCCAATTCAATAAAAAGGCCTGGGATTCATTAATTATGACTGGAGCTTTTGACCAGTTCGGAACTCGCTCGGATTTGCTTTTTAATCTTGAAAGAATCCAGGAATATGGTTCGAAATCTCAAAAAGAGGCACTTTCAGGGCAGACGGATTTGTTTGGCTTTGCTGGTGCTGAAGATATGCGGGTTGAATCATCGATTGAATTAATTAACGCGCCGAAACAACACACCGATAAAGAGCGTCTAACTTGGGAGCGTGAACTTTTGGGGCTTTATGTTTCAGCGCATCCACTCGACAGATATGTTAAATATTTTGAAGAGCAAACTCAGCCACTTTCGCAGGTTCAACCAAATACTGATGGCCAAAAAGCAACTATTGGTGGAATTGTGATTGATGTTCGAACGATTATAACGAAATCTGGAACAAAAATGGCGTTTGTGAAGATGGAAGACAAAACTTCTGAAGGTGAGGTGATTATTTTCCCGAATCTTTATTCTGAAATTAGCGAAAAGCTTAAAATTGATACAGTTTTAAAAATTGAAGGAAAAATTTCTGCCCGCGACAGAGAAGGTAATTTGAAATCTGATGCCCAGATCATAGCGGAAACAGTTTCAATAATAACAGATGAGGAATTGGAAAATTATGAATCAACTGGCCGCAGAGCAGATGGCTTAAAGGCGAGAAAAGTTCCTCAAACGAAAACAGTTTCGCAAAAAGTTTCAAACACGCAGAAAAAAGCATTTACTCCTAAAAATAATAGTGTGGTTTCAAATAAATCTTTGGAAAAGTCGACATCAAATCCGTCAAGATCAGCAGAAAACTATCAAGCCGAAAAAATACAAAGAGTCTTCGTACATATTAAAAATCCAAGTGATCACGAATCATTACTTTCAGTAAAGAAAATATGTGGAAAATTCCCGGGTATGAGCGAGATAATTTTGGTTCTCGGCGAGGTTGAGAAATCCGCAATTCGAATGCCATTTAAAGTTGACTCAAACTCAGATTTACCAAAAGAGCTAGTGAGATTACTAGGCGAAGATTGCGTTGTTCTTAAGGATTAAAAGTAAAATAAAATCTCCAGTTAGATTCTGGAGATTTTTAATTGTTCTGAATTATTATTTTTCGAAAGGTTTTGCAAGTTCAAGTTCTGGGTGAGCTTCTGCTATTCGCATTAATTCATTATATTTTGCAACTCGATCAGTTCGTGAAAGCGAACCAGTTTTGATCTGCCCGCAGCCTAATCCTACGGCTAAATGTGCAATTGTCACATCTTCAGTTTCACCTGAGCGGTGGCTCATAACAGTATTGTAGCCGTTATTTTGTGCTAATTTTACGGCTTCGATTGTTTCCGTCAAAGATCCGATTTGATTCGGCTT
>CAUROE010000053.1:0-4202 GCA_963526465.1 uncultured Saccharimonas sp. (SeqCode) | reverse complement strand
CTAGCGCATATTCTTTGGCTTCAAGGAGTTCATGCTCTACGATATTCTGAATCTCATAGATTTGGATATCATGGAAGAATCGTTTATGAATTTCTCTAATGATATCATCAACAATCGACTCAATCTTTTTTTCTGATATTGGATCAATTTTTCCAACAGCACTAGCAGCTTTCAAAATAGCTACTTTAATCTTTCCTTGGTTAAAAGGAACTCTACGACCATCCCGTTTAATCACTATCAACTTGCGGCCCATCACAATCACCCCTTTCCATTTTCTTCAATTCAGCATCAGTGAACAAGCTCATCTGACCATCTATTTTTTTAACGATATCAGCATCTGTATTCTCGGCCATATTGCTGACCTCCTTTCTTAAACTGCTACTAGCATTTGCTAGCTATCTAAATTATAGCGTATAAATAACATAAACGCAATAAAAAACGCTATATTTAGCGTGTAATATTTACAACAAAAAACCGCTTCTTTCGAAACGGTTTATTTTTCTGTTATGTGTTTCCACTCTCTGCAGGCCAAACTCGCCAACACTAAATACAATAGAATAAAAAGTATTTCTCGCCATAAATTATAACTAACCAATTGAGAAATGGCTAATGGATAATCTATGAGAGCCTGAGTTCCAATAAACGCCGCCCCAAATAAAGCGAGATCTTTTCTAAACTTCGCAATACCAGTTGCCTTCACTAAAATCGCTAAGCTTATTACTATTTCCAGTAATAATCTTATTATTAAAATTGGACCAGAATCATTTTCGATAGGTAAGACAGAAAACAATTCCATCTCTTTTCCGGTAACCTGCCTAACGATTAGCAAAATCGCATTCAGCGCAATTATAGAAGAAAGGAAAATCAGTAGTTTTCTATTTATCCTCTCTCTACCAACAGAATTGAACAGAATTAAAACAATTGCAAATAGTATAATAATTATTTTTTGCAACATGTACTTCACCTCCGATATAGTGATTAATACATTATACAATTTTAAATTAAAAAAGTCAAATCAAAAAACCAATTGGTAAAAAGAAACTTATCATACCGCAAATTAAAGAAATTGCATAAAATACTCGCCGATTTTCTTGACGGTTTTCGAAAAAATAAATTAGTAAAAAAGAACTAAAAACCCCAATTGGAATACTTATATTTGTTTTGGTTTTTAACCAGATTAAAGCAAATAAAGCACACAAAATAAGTTTCACCAAAAAAACTGAATCGCTTTCAGGATTTTTTTCGAAACCACGACGGCTTAATTTTGTACGATTTCGCGCATAAGTTCTCTGTTTGCTATTTTTGCTCATATTGCTTATGATTATATCATATTTTTAACAAAAATAAAACCGCCCGAAGGCGATTTTGAAAATTACATTTTGATTTCTGCATCAACTCCAGCTGGAAGGCTAAGATTCTGCAAAGAATCAATTGTTTTTGGTGTCGCATTACTAATGTCAATAAGGCGCTTATGAACACGCATTTCGTAAGCTTCACCACCCATTTTGTAAACATGTGGGCTTTTTACTACTGTAAAAGTGCTTCGTCGTGTTGGTAGAGGCACTGGTCCTGCAACAGTTGCACCAGTTCGAATTGCTGTGTCAACAATTTGCTTTGCACTTTGGTCGATAACTTTATGGTCGTATGCCTTTAGGCGGATACGAATTGTTAGGCCTTGTTCTGCCATTTTTTACTCCTTATATTAGGCTTGTAACTTCTTTCGTAACTTTAAGATAACTACGAACGAATTCTCAAGCAATTTGTATTACCTTGATATTTTAACATAAATTTATCTAAATTACAATAGAAAAATGATTCACTTAAACAAGAGCTTTAATTAAAGAAGAATTTTTTAACAATCCCCTACATTTTTGTATAGCAAAAGATACAAACGATAGGTTTATTACAAATTATAGCTGCTAAAATAAAAAGCACCAAATGGTGCAATTTATTAACCCTTTCGTGGTTTAACTTCATTTCGACCAAGAGACTTCTTAGTTTCTGTGAAGATTTCATGTTTTCGAGTTTTTGGATTATATTTTCGCAAAGATAATTTTTCAGGTGTATTCTGAGTATTTTTGCGAGTGTAGTAAATTCGGTCGCCAGTAATTTCGCTTACAAGACCAATAATCTTTCGTTTCGTATTCTTTTTAGCCATAATCTCTCTTAAATTTATTATTTACGTTCTGTTCTATTCTATCATAAGATTTCGTAAAAAGCAAGACTTTTAATCTCTTGTTGACTTATTTTATTTTTTATGGTATAATTTTGATCATGAACAATTTTTTAAAATTTATACAAAAAACTTTAAACAATTCGAATGAACGCATTGTGTTACAAAGATTTTATTTATTTATAGCATTATTCGGATTCGTTATTGCAAGTTTTTTAAATATTTTCGAAAATTCAATTAGTAAAATTATCTTAATGATGGTTATTGCTGCAATTTCCATATTTTTCATAAATGCAATAATATGGGTTATCGGCGAAGCTTTAAAAAGTAACTTTCTAAAAAATAATAAGAAATAGTTATATTAAACTTTTATTATGCAACTAAAATAGAACCGTTTCTTTAATCCAAAGTTGTTCGTAATCTTCATTTTCTAAACTGAGCTCGTTCGAAATCCTAATCATCTCATCAAGACGCTCAACTTCATCTTTAATATCAAACTTATCTAAAACTTTAAAGAAATATTTATCTCCAATTCGATATTTCATTATCGTTACTGTTTTCATAGCCCTCCATAAGAATTATTTTTATATAAAATATACCTAATTATTATATATTAAAAACCTTACTTTGTCAATAGAAGACTCGATTTAATCGCTAGCTAATCGTATTGACATTAGTATAATTTATATGGTATAATTCATTTATTCGCCGCGATAGCTCAGTTGGTAGAGCGCATCCATGGTAAGGATGAGGTCTCGGGTTCAAGCCCCGATCGTGGCTCCATTTTTTTGTCTAGATAGCAAAAATCGCACCCTTTCAATCAGAGTGCGAATTTTAATTTTCAGATCTTTAGCTTTCAATAATTTTAATAAACTCTTCTAGCTCTTTTTGCGCTTCTGGTGTGGTGCCAACAAACTTCTTCATCGACACAAGAATCTCATCCGAAACTTCTTTTATTTCCCTGTCAATTTCTTTCATTTCTTCTGCGATTTCCGTAAGCGGTTTTACCTCATCCTCTTCGAAAGTATCAACATATCGTGGAATATTTAAATTGTAGTCATTGTCGCGAATCTCTTCAATACTTGCCACGTGCGCATATTTTTCAATATCTTGCCGGTTTGAATAAGCCTCTAAAAGCTTCGAAATATCTTCTTTTCTTAACTTATTCTTATTTTTAGCTTTTTCGAAATGACTTGAAGCATCGATAAACAAAATATCTTTCGTATTTTTTCGTGCTTCACGGCCTTTTATCACCAAAATACACGTTGGAATGCTCGTGCCATAGAACAAGTTTGCTGGCAAGCCAATCACAGCATCAATTAAATTTTCATCAATTAATTTTTTGCGAATTTTAGCTTCAGCAGCACCACGGAATAAAACTCCGTGCGGCAAAACAATCGCCATCGTTCCGTCATTCGCCAAATGGTGCAATCCATGCAAGACAAATGCATAATCTGCTTTCGATTTTGGTGCAATTCCAAAGTTTTTAAAGCGAACGTCTTTATTACGATCAATATTTTCAATATCCCACTGTTGCGAATATGGCGGATTGGCCACCACAGCATCAAACCTTAGCGGGCTTTGTACACCGTTTTCCTCAATTGAAGGCCAGTCAACAGCACTCAAAGTGTCGCCTCGCTTCAATTTCATATTACTATAATTCACGTCGTGCATCATCAAGTTCATTCGCGCCAAATTATATGTTGTGGCGTTCAATTCCTGCCCGTGAAATTCCACTTTTCCAGAATCTCTTTCTGAGGTTAATTCTTTTTGAACGGTCAAAAGCAACGACCCTGAACCCATCGTTGGGTCATAAACCCTAAATTGCTCGCCGTTATTATTTTTATTAAGTGTTGTGATTTTTGCTAAAATCTGGCTCACTTCATGAGGTGTATAAAACTCGCCCCCTTTTTTGCCTGCATTTGCTGCAAATTCACCAATCAAATATTCATAAACATCACCCAAGATATCACGGCCAGATTCGTCTTTAAAGTTAAAATCATTAATCATCAGCACGATTTCATTCAAA
>CAUROE010000052.1:0-4239 GCA_963526465.1 uncultured Saccharimonas sp. (SeqCode) | reverse complement strand
ACTTAATTTAGTTAAACCCGAGAACCTTTCGAAAGCTACCGATTTTATTCCTGAACAAATTAAAATTATTGAAGAACTTTCGAAAAAAGGTTTTACTTATGAGACCAGTGATGGTATTTATTTTGATACAGCAAAATTTCCTCGTTATGCCAATTTTGCACATCTCGACTTAGATAATTTAAAAGCTGGCGCACGTGTAAATTTTAACCCTGAAAAGCGAAATTTAAGCGATTTTGCACTTTGGAAATGGTCGCCAGAAGGCCAAAAACGCGACATGGAGTGGGAATTTCGTGGAAGGATGGGTTTTCCTGGTTGGCACTTAGAATGTTCGGCAATTGCGATTAACACTTTAGGCGAAACGATCGATATTCACACTGGCGGAATTGACCATATCCCAGTTCATCACACAGACGAGATTGCTCAAAGTGAAACCTTCACAGGTAAGACTTTTTCGAATTATTGGCTGCATTGTAATCATATGAAAAGTGAAGGGCAAAAAATTTCGAAATCACTTGGTAATGGCTTTAACCTTGAAGAGCTGAAATCTCGCGGATTTTCGCCAATAGATTTTAAAATGTTTGTTTTACAAAGCCAATATCAAACCGAAAGCAACTTTAATTTTGAAAGCCTGCAAGCAGCCAAGAATCGGCTCAAAAATTGGCAAAACATTGCAAATATACGTTGGCAAATTAAAGGAAGCGAAGGGGGAATTCCAAGCCTTGCTGCTAGAAATGCAATTCTTGAAGAAATTAATGAGAATCTCGACACGCCAAAAGCCTTAGCGAAAATTGATGAGGTTTTTAGTGAAATAATTAAAACAAATCCTGAAAAACTAAATCACCAAAATCTAATTGAACTTCTAGAATTTATAGACGACCTTTTGGGAATAAATCTAATTGGTTCAACGCCAGATATTCCAGATGAAATTAAACAGAAGATCATCGAAAGAAGTGCCGCTCGTGCTGAAAAAGATTGGGCGAAAAGCGACAAAATTCGCGATGAATTGCTTTCGAAAAATATTGTTTTACGCGATACGCCAAAAAAGAGTTTTTGGGAATATAAATAATAAAAATCAGCCTTCAAACTTTAGGCTGATTTTATTATTTGTTTTTTAATTGCCAATTTTCTTAAGAAGTTCAACGAATTTTTCTGAGTTTTCTTCACGCGTGCGGCGTTTTCGAGATTTCAATTGTTCTTGAACAATAATTTTTATACAAGCTGCTAAAGGAATTGCAAGGAGCGCCCCAAGTAGGCCAAAAGCGTAAACACCAATTGTAAGTGCCACAAAAATTATTAGTGCTGATAGTTGATTATTTCGAGCTTGAATCATTGGGGAGATCACATTATTTTCAACTTGTTGGTAAATTAAGAAGTAAATTAGGAAGAACAATCCCGCAGTTGGGGCATTTAATCCTAAAATCACGGCAGAAAGCAACCCAGCAATTGTAGCGCCAACCATAGGAATCATTCCGAAAATGAAGAGTAAAACTGCAATTGGCGGAACTAAAGCGATCGGTAATCCAAAAATTAACGCTAAAATTGCCGTCGCAATCGAGCCACAAGTTGCACTAATTGAACAAATCGTAACGATGCTTGAAACATAGCCTGAAACTGTTCCATACATTCGAGAAAGAATTCTGCGATGATCTTTTTCGAGCATTTTATCGGTATAAAAAACTTTAAAGATTTTATCTATTAAGTCTGGGCCTTCAACGAGCATTAGAAATGCCATCGCAAGAATCATAAACAGAGAAATCAGCCAACCAACAATCGAAGCAATACTTCCGAAGAAGAAGTCGCCGAGCTTTGAAACTGAAGAATTAATTGATCGCGTAATTGAATCAACTGCTTGTGAAATCATTCCTTCAAGATGGTTTTCAACAATGAATCTGCGAACTCCAGATTCCTCACCAGTATAATTTTTCACAATTTGTGGTAAATCTTTCGAAAAATGTTTAACTTGGTCGGCAATAATCGGCGTAAGAAGTGAGATTAAAGCACCCAAAATTAGAACAATCGTAAGATATGCAACCGCAGTCGCCGCCACGCGGTTTTTATTTGAACCGGGTAAAATTTTTGTAATTCTTGCTACTGGATCATTTAGAGCAAGGGCCAAAAAGGCCGCAATTATTATCATAATTAGAACGTCTTTTGCAACCCAAATTAATCCTGCAAAAATAATAAAACCAAAAATCACCAGCCAAAAGCGAATTAGTGTTTTTGTATCGATTTCAATTTTAACTTTCATAAAAATAATTATATCATATTTTTCAAGTTTTCGAAAGTTAGTTTTTGTGTTATACTATTATCTATGAAAAGTGAATTTTGGAATAAAATTATTGAATCAACTGGCGAAGAAAACGGTAAAAAACTACCATTTTTCTCGTTAGCGCCAATGGAAGCTGTGACTGATGTAGTTTTTCGACACGTGGTTTCGAAAGCGGCACGGCCAGATATTTTTTATACCGAATTCACGAATTCTTCAAGTTTCGCCAGCCCAAAAGGAATTCATAGCACACGCGGGCGACTAACTTTCACACCAGATGAACAACCAATTATTGCTCAAATTTGGGGCTCGCGGCCAGACGATATTAAATGTATGTGTGAAAAACTGCCAGAACTTGGGTATCAAGCGATTGATATCAATATGGGTTGCCCAGATAAAGCCGTGATTAAAAGTGGTGGAGGAAGTGATTTGATTCGAAATCCTGAACTTGCCGCCAAAATCATCAAAAACGCAAAAGCTAGCGGTTTGCCAATTTCGGTAAAAACGCGACTTGGTTTTTCTAAAGTGGAGGAGTGGCGAGATTGGCTCATTTTTTTACTTGAACAAGAAATTTCAGTTTTAACGATTCATCTTCGAACAAAGAAAGAAATGAGCAAAGTTCCAGCGCATTTTGAATTGATTCCTGAAATCTTAGCACTACGCGATGAAATTGCGCCAGAAACCCTAATTCAGATTAATGGTGACATAAAAACTCGCGAGCAAGGCTTGGAACTTTGGCGAAAATTCCCAAAAATTGATGGAATTATGATCGGCCGTGGCGTTTTCGAAAATCCATTTTGTTTTGAAAAAAATCCGCCAGAAACCGCTCGAACTTCAAGTGATTATTTAGATTTGCTTGAGCTTCAACTTGATTTATTCGAAAAATACTCTCGCGAGCTTGAAAAACGCCGCTTTGAGCCATTAAAGCGATTTTTCAAAATTTATGTGCGAGAATTTGCTGGCGCGAGTGAACTTCGGGCAAAGCTGATGGAAACCAAAACCGTTAATGAAGTTCGTGAAATTTTGAAGGATTTTCGAAATGCCACGCAAAAATAATAAGCAGAAAGTGAAGTTTGAACGTTTTGAAATGCAGCTTTCAAGCTCAAAAAAGAAGAGATATGCTTCAAAGTTTGAAGCTAAGAAAGCTGCAGACTATTTGATGGCGATAGATTTTTCACTCGAACTTAAAGTTTATCAAGATTTAGATGGCGGATGGTATTTGACCAAGAAAATTTAATATTTTGTAAATTTTAATGATTTTTTAAGCTTTTTATGCTAAACTATATTTATGGATAAAAAAGTTATTGTTTACTCAACAAGCTGGTGCGGATTTTGCTCGGCCGAAAAAGACTGGCTCGAACACAACGGTGTAAAATTCGAAGCTAAAGATATTGAAGAAGATACAGAAGCTCGCGATGAGCTCCTCGCAAAAATGGGCGGAGAATTCCGTGGTGTGCCAGTAACAGATATAAATGGCGAAATTGTACTCGGTTTTGATCGTGCAAAGCTTTCAAAATTACTTGATATTAAACGATTTTAACTGAAAAAAATGTAGCGAATGATTGAACTTTCGCTACTTTTTATTTTTAATATTCACTGAAAAACTCATATCATCATAAAGTAAAAAAGATTCAGAAGATTTTTCAGAAAGCATAAACTAAAGTAATAACTACTTCTACTTTTAGTTTCCGCGAATTTCTACAGTCTGAAAATCCTTTTCGGTAGATTTCATTACTTTTCGAAAATAATCATCATGGCTCACAAAAATAATCGCGCCTGAATAATTCTTCAAAGCCCGTTCGAGCTCTTCAATACTTGGTAGATCCAAATGCGAAGTTGGTTCATCTAAAATCAAAATTTGCGGCTCATTTGAAAGCATTTTAATCAGCTGAAAACGTGCCTTTTGTCCACCAGAAAGCTCGCGAATGGGTGTTTCGAAATCTTCAGTAGAAAAGAGATATTGGTGCAAAATT
>CAUROE010000051.1:0-4662 GCA_963526465.1 uncultured Saccharimonas sp. (SeqCode) | reverse complement strand
CTCATTTAAACTCCCAATTCTTCTTTAATTTCATCAATTTTTTCTTCAACTTTTTCAATTTTATCGAGCGTATTTAGCTTTTCATCTTTTTTCGAAGATTTTTTTGCAGGTTTTTTCTTAACATCTGTATCAATTTTGCCATCGAACATTGTAATAATTCGTGTTGCATAAGCCATTAAGTCTGGATTATGCGTTACCATAATAATTGTGTTGCCTTTTTTATGAACTTCAGCAAGCTCTTCCATAATAATGTGTGAACTTTTCGAATCAAGATTTCCCGTTGGCTCATCAGCAAGAATAATTGAAGGCTTATTCACGAGAGCCCGCGCAATTGCTACGCGCTGAGTTTGCCCACCAGAAAGTTGCCACGGCATATAGAATTCGCGCTCACCAAGATGAAATTGTTTTAAAACTTCTGAAGCTTTTTCGAGCCGTTTAACTTTTCCAATTCCTTTATAAACCAGCGGTAAAGCCACATTTTCAATTACGGTTAGGCGGGGAATTAAATTAAAATTTTGAAAAATAAAACCAATTTTTTCACTTCGAATTTTCGCTTGGTTGCGGCGCGACATTCGTGCAACATTCTGCCCATCAAGAACATAATCTCCCTCAGTCGCACGATCAAGAAGACCAATTGTGTTTAAAAGTGTGGTTTTTCCGCAGCCAGAAGGCCCCATAATTATAATAAATTCGCCCTGTTTAATACTCAAATTTACACCGTTTAAAGCATAATTCTCAGCATCACCAACACCAAAACGCTTTTTCAAATTTCGAAGTTTAACAATCTCTTTTTCATTTTTCGCCATAGTAATTCTATTATATATTTTTTCAACATTTTTCGCAAATGCTTTCAGGCGAGTTTTTTCGAATTTTCAAGGAGTTTCCACAGCTTTTTCCACAAAAAATAATTTATTCGTGGTGATATTTTCCGCCAGAAGAAATTTCTTGCGCACGATAAATTTGTTCAACTAAAATTAAGCGTACAATTTGATGCGGAAAAACTAATTTCGAAAGGCTCCAAACAAAATTTGCTCGCCGGCGAAGCTCTTCAAACACGCCAAAAGCCCCACCAATCACAATCACAAAATTCTGCGAATTCACAAATCCGTTCGAAAGCATTTTGGCGAGCTCTGGGCTAGAAATATTTTTACCGCGCTCATCCAGCAAAATCACAAAATCGCTCGGTTTAATTTTTGCTAAAATCCGCTGGGTTTCTTCTTCGCGCGCTTTTTCTTCAGCAAAATTCGAATGCGGCAAAATATCCCAACTTAAATTAAACGGTTTTTTCAAACGCTTTTCGAAAAGCTCAATCCCACTCGTGACCCACTTTTCGTGCTTTTTGCCGATCGCGATAATTTTCATAATTAGATTTTACCATTTTTACAGGATTTTTCAAACTATTTTCAATTAAATACTTGACTTATTACTATTATTATGTTATAATAAGATTATTCGTTAACTAGGGAGCTAACGATGGAACATTACAAGGATTGAGTTTAATATTTTAGCCTGCGGCATTCTATTCACCAGATTTACTACTTGGCGATAAGTTTTGAAAAAGATATTTTAAAAGCTTTTCGCTGAGTAGTAACTCAAGCAAAAAGAAAGACTCCCTCGTTATCATTTGCGAGGGAGAGAGGTGAATAAAATGGTTAAAAAAATCGCATGGATTTCAAGACACGATATGACCGAAGATCAGATTGCTGATCTTCAGCGGATTTACGGTAATAATATCGTGGTTGAAAAGCATGACATCACTGCTAGCTCATATCGAGATGTGCTAGAAGCTTCAAAAGATGCCGATATCATAGCGGTAGTTTTACCGCCAAATATTCTTGCGGACTTAGTTAATCCGCGAAATAACGAAAAGCCTGTCATTCGAGCGATTTCAAACCGTGAGAAGACAGGGAAGCTTGTAGTAAACTCGGCTACCGGCCAAAAAGAAGCGGAATACCGCTTTGTTCACGGAGGCTGGGAACGTATCAAAAAAATTGAGATTATAGTTGAGAAACTGTAATCTCAGTCTCAATTCTAGTGAGCCTCGTTGTAAGATGAGGCTCTTTTTCTTGAACTTAAAATCCATTCATTGAGCTTTGTACATAAATTACTAACCCAAAATTACAACTTTATGCGGTTATTTGCTTGACTTTTTTCAATTTTAGTGATATAATTAAGTTACTTGCGTGGAGCGAGAGAACATTTCAGAAGTAGGAATCTGGCTAGTTTTGCCGAATTTTCAGTTTCGAAAATTAAGTTTAAAGAATTAAACTTAGCTTTCGAAGCTGAAAGTTTCGAAAAAAATCTATAGTCGGGCGGACTTTAAACGCAGGAGACGACAATGGTTGAAGTTTTCAAAAAGTTTGAAAATCAAGAAAACGGAGCAGTTCTATTAATGCTGCATACAAAAGATAACCCCATGCCTAAACCTGTTGAAGGTATTAACTTTGCTGGCGTTCCAGAAGAAACACGTAAATTTTTCCTGGAACGTGAAAATCGCCTAATAGATGAGTATTTCACTAAAAATAAAACTGGAAATTACTCTTCAACTATTGAATCAAGAGACGACCCAGACTACGGAGAAAAAGTTAGAGCAGAGCTTAGTTTCTGGGAGAAGAAAGGTATTACATTGCTTTAAAGCAGCTTATCTTACTTATCCTTAAACCCCACGAAATCGTGGGGCTTTTTTATTTTTCGAAAGCAATTTTTTCGGCGATTTTTGCAAGTTCTTCGGGCGAAGTTTCAGCAGGGTAGCCATGGTGGAGCTGCAAAACATTTTTATCATAAAGAGGCACAAGGTGAATGTGTGCGTGCGGCACACCAAAACCTTCAACCACAACACCCACGCGAATCGGCTTCATTTCAGCCTGAATTTTCTTGGCAATTTTTTTGGCAATTTGCCACAGATAATCATAATCACTTTGCTCTAAATCCCAAAGCAAATCAACTTGTTTTTTTGGAATAACCAAAACATGGCCGTTCGAAAGCGGCTCAATGTCAAGCATTGCGAAAACTTTTTCATCTTCATAAACCTTATAGCAGGGAATTTCGCCCTCAATAATTCGTGTAAAAATTGATTTTTCTTGCATTAAATTTCGCTCCAATCTGTTCCTTTTTTATAAAATCGCAAAGTTTCTTCGTTTGAATTTTGCCAAAAATCCAAAGCTGGTTGAAGAATTTCCCACGCGCGCAAAATTTCATCGCTCTCAGCAAAAAACGCTTTTTCATTTTGAATCGCTTCAGCCAAAACTTTTTCATAAGCTTCGGCAGGCTGAGCATTTTCATCATAAGAAAAGCTCAAATTTCGAATTTCTGTGCGACGATTCAACCCTGGAATTTTCGTTGCAAGTTCAATTTTTACACTCGCTGAATCATCAAGCGAAATTTGAATTAAATTGGCTTGATTTTCTTCAGTTTTGCGCAAATGAATGCGAATTTCGCTGCGTTTTTCACTCAAGTTTTTGCCAGAAATTAATTCGAAAGGCACATTTTTCCAATTTTCATCTTTCGAAAATAATCGAATTTTTGCAAAAGTTTCAACGCAAGATTTTGGATTTTCAACTTCTTCACGATAAGTTTGATATTGACCACGAATTGCATTTTCTTCAGGATTTTGCAATTTTTCAATCTGTTCTAATGCTTTAAAGCGAGCTTCAGGCAAATCGTTCCAGCTCTTTGGAAAATCCGCCAAAAATAATGCTAAAATCTGAATTAAATGACTTTGAATAAAATCACGCAAAGCGCCACTTTGTTCATAAAAAGTGCCGCGACCTTCAATTCCAATCTGTTCGCTGGCGATAATTTGCACTTTCGAAATGGATTTTCCGCTCCAAATTTGCGAAAATAATGCGTTTTTGTGCCGCAAAATTAGTAAATTTTGTGCCATTTCTTTTGCTAGATAATGGTCGATTCGAAAAATCTGCTTTTCACTAAAGAATTCCGCCGTTCGAGAAATAAATTCTTGCGCTGATTTTAGATCAATTCCGAAAGGTTTTTCGAAAAGAATTTTAACATTTTTACCATTTAAACCAGCTTTTCCGGCTAATGTTGAAATCTGCGCAGCACTTGCTGGCGGAACTGAAAGATACAGCAAAATTTGCGATTCTTCATTTTCATCTTGAAGGTATTTTTTAAGTTTTTTGTATTCTGTTTCATCTGCTAAATTCATTTCGAAAAAACTTAAAATTTGCGGAAGTTTAGAATTTTCAGCGCGAGAGAGCCCGAGCGAACTTTCAAGAATTTCGAAAGGCTTAATTTGCCGCCGAGAAACGCCAATAACTTCAAGATCATCTGGAGAAATCTCATTTTTTTCAAGCAGGGAATCGAGCGCAGGCAAAAGCTTGCGGCGCCCTAAATCGCCAGTTAAGCCAAAGATTACAAGTTTAGTTTTCATATCTACCTCTTTTCTATTTATATTTTAGCACATTCAGCTTAGAAAAATCTTAAAATTTCAAAAAAATAGTAAAAGAAAAACTCCCAGATTCTCGGGAGATTTTCTAAATAATTTCTGGTACACACAGTAGACTAAAACTTGAACTATTGAACACCTTATCTGGTTGGCTATTTGAAAACTGGAATTACCCTATTTTTGGACCAGAAATTAAGTCACATTCACCTGATGAATTACAGAGGTGGAAGATAGATTATATATTGTAATGCGATATT
>CAUROE010000050.1:0-4691 GCA_963526465.1 uncultured Saccharimonas sp. (SeqCode) | reverse complement strand
TTGATAATCTATAAAATAGACTGACGATAAATTTGCACAATTAAATTGTTAAAGTGTTCGCTAAACTCCGTTTTTTACTCCATTTGTTTAACGCTATACTATTTTACCTAATTTTTTTTACAATGTCAACAGTTTTTTGGGACTTTTTTAAAGTTTTTTTCAAAAAAGAAAACCCCGCATTTTTGCAAGGTTTAAGGATTTTTTCGAAAGCTAAAAAGTCAATATACTAGAGATTTAGCTCTGGGTAAATATCTTTCGTAATTTCTGAGATTTCATGCTTTAATTGTGGGAAAGGCACACCTTCACGAGCAGTAACTCCTTCGAAAATCCAAAAAACACGCTCTGAATATCCCATTCCACAAGCCGGTGGCATTCCGTATTCCAGCATCTCAACATAATCAATATCAAGCATCATAGCTTCATCATCACCGTTATCTCGCATTTTTTGTTGCTCAACAAAACGATTCAGCTGATCAATCGGATCGTTCAATTCACTAAATAAATTACACAACTCTGAACCCGCAATCACAACTTGTGCTCGCTGCGTCATTTCTGGCCAATCTGGGTGAGTTTTCGCGAGTGGCGAGATAAATGTCGGTGTATTAACCAACCAAATTGGCCCAACAACATCTTTTCGAATATTCTTCCATAGTTTATCAATTCCACGGGCTTTATTTTCAGTCTGTTCAACTTCTAAATTATTAGCTTTCAAAGCCGCTTTAACTTCTTCAAGCGAACAAGTGTAGGGGTTTAAACCATATCGCTTTTCGATAGTTTCAGCATAGTCCCATTCTTCCCACTTTTTCGAAAGATCAACATCAAAATTGCCAAGCTTAAATTGTAAAGTTCCAAAAGTTTGCTCCAGAACATATTTAAACATCTCTTCTTGAAATTTCAAACCATCTCGCCAATCCCAGTAAGCCGCATACCATTCCATTGCAATATGCTCAGGCAAATGTTCATCTGAATAATTTTCATTTCGAAAACGCGGACCAAGATCATACACTTTTTCAAAACCAGCACCAAGCAAACGCTTTAACGGTAACTCATGACTAATTCGAAGATAAAATTGGGCGTTATCAAGTGCATCCATATGTGTTACAAATGGATTAGCGTCAGCCCCACCAGTTGTATGTTCGAGAACGGGAATATTGATTTCAAAAAAACCTCTTGCGTTCAAAAAATCGCGTGTTGCTTGCCAAAACTTCGAACGGCGCACAAAACGGTCACGAACTTCAATATTTACGTTCATATCAACATAACGCCTTCGAAAACGCTCTTCCTTATTCGTAAAACCATCTTGCTCAGTTGGCATTGGGCGAAGAGATTTAGAAAGAAGCTTTAACTCTTGCGTTTCGACTGAAATTTCGCCAGTTTTCGAACGAATTACTTTTCCGCTCGCTTGAACAAAATCGCCAATATCAAGCAGGTTTAAATCTTTCAAACCGATTAAATTCTGATCTTTCGAGGTTCCAGCTAGATTTTGAGCTGTAATAAAAAGCTGAATTTTTCCTGAAAAATCCCGTAAAACAATAAAAGCAAGTTTTCCGAATTTGCGAATCCCAGCAATTCGCCCAGCAATCTTCACTTCTCGACCTTCCATTTTTTCGAAATTATTCACAATTTCGCCAGCCATTGCCGTTCGTTCAGTTTTGGCAGGATATGGGTTCAAGCCAAGATTTTTAATTTCTTCTAATTTTCTCAATCGCTCTTCGCGTAGTTCTTTCATTGTAGCCATAATTAACTTATATTCTAGCATATTTTCGATTTTTTTTCAATTTTATAAAAAATACTTGACTTTTTTATTTTTTAGTGATATCATATAAAAATCAGTCCACGGACTTAAAAACAGGAGGAACATTGTATGGCAGAAAATACAGTGCGCACATTAGACGGTGATCGTCCACAACAATCTCAGCAGAACCAAAAATCTTCAATATTTAATAGAGTTCCCCATTGGGACTCAGCTGAAGAAAGATAAGGATCCGCTGCACTTTGCCCTCGAAAATTTTCGAGGGCTTTTTATTTGACTTTATTTATTTTTCATGTTATTATAATAAAATCCCATAGCCGAAAGGCTTAAAATTATTGGAGGCACCTTTATGTTTCTTAGGCATGATATTGTCCAGGTTCTATTTAGCAAGGACCGAAAAGGTAATTCTTGTATAACTTTTGCAACAATAAAAAAAGTTATACCTGAAGAAGAATGCGCTATTCTTGAAGGAGTAATGTCTTTTCGGGGAAAATTTCCGCTTAAAGCTTCAGAATATGCATCCACCGTAGAAGAGAATGCGAAAATCCCGCTCAAGAGGCTTGTAAGAATTAATAAAATGATATACCTCCCTCTTATCCATTATAGAATAGACTAGCACAAAAATAGCCAAAAACCCGCATCTTCGCGGGTTTTAAAATTATTATTTTCCAAAAATAAGTCGCAAATAATCCTTCATCATTCGAGAGCCAGAGATCACAGGAATATAACCTGGTAGCTGTTGTCGAATTTGTTTTTCAAGCAAATAATCATCTTTAAAAATCTGTCCAGCCCGATTCATTTGAAGATACAAAGACTTCAATTCGTCATTATAATTTGCACCGCTAACTTCCAAGCAAGGCGCTGGCGAAATATCCGCAACACCGCCATCGGCCGTTGAAATTAACATTTTAAGATTTGCTAAATCTTTCATAAACGAAGTTCCACAAGCTTCTAGCCCAACAATTGGCACATTTATCGAAACATCTGAGCCAACAGCCAAGGCTAAGCCTAATTCTTCATCATAATCTTGAATAAAATGAACCCTTTCACGCAAGAAATCATCTGATTCAATTTTCGAAAGTACAGAATTTAAAGTAGCTCGCATTTTAGTATCACCTTGATGAACTTTTCCCGCTAAAATATAATGAGCGTTATTTTCTCGCAAAATTCGGCGAAGCTCTTCCATGTTTTCGAAAGGCATCCAAGGGCGTTTATAAGATACAAATCGCCGTTTAAAATCAAAAAGCATCGCATTTTCAGGGATTTGCACCACATGGCCATATTGATCTTTTCTATGAGCTAAAATCTGGTTTAGTTTTCTTCGACCAATCTTTCGAAAATCTCGAATATCTTTTGCACTAATTTTTGCTAAATTTTCTTTATAATTCTCTGTTGGTAAGTCAAATTTATCAAAAATATCTTTATTTCGAAAATCTTCTAAAATCTCAGGTAAAACCCAAGTTGGCAAATCAATTCCATTTGTTACGGCTTTAAACTTAACCTTATCGCCATTGATATCATGATAATCTGCAACATTTGCGTGAAGCCGTGAAACACCATTTTTTGCTTCAGCGAGTTCAATTGTAAGTGTTGAAAGCTTCAGCCTGTCATTTCGAAAAAGCCCAAAAATCCAGGTTTTTAGCGCTGAAGATTCGATGTTTGGCATTACAATTCGGTTAAATTGGTCAAAAGAGAATTCGCTTTCCGCCGCTTGAACTAAAGTGTGATTTGTGTAAAGTGTGTGTTTTCGAACATAAACAATCGCCTCGTAAAGATTCATTCCGTTTCGAACAAGCTCATCGAGCCGAGCAACAGCCGCAAAAATCGTGGCAGTTTCATTCAATTGAATAACTGAAGGTTTTAGTCCAACCATTTTTAGCGCTTTATAGCCACCAAAACCGAGCGAGACTTCTTGATAAAGCCTGTGGTCACCAGAGCCATCTCCAGCATAAAGCTCACCAAAATTACTCTCACCCATTGTTAAAAACCTTGTTGAGCCAAGAATTTTTTGAAAAATATTTAGGCGTGCTGGTGGCATATTTTCAGTGTAAATTTCAACATCATCAAGATATTCAAAACCAAACTCCTCAGGGTTTACTGAAATAAATTCTTCTCTTTGGTCAAGATTATGGATTGATTGATGAAGCTCTCTTCGGTAAAATGGCGTCACGCAAACAAATGGGATTTCAAGCTTTTCAGCCACTCGCCGAGTATCAGCCGCCAAAACACCCAAGCCACCGCCACCTTTAATGCCGTTGCTTTTGTCATAAACCTCCATCGTAAAATAAACATAAGGGCGTTCGGGCGATAATTTTTTAGTTAAATTTGCACGCTCAATTGCCTCATAGAATTCACTTACATCTTCAATATTTTGGCCAACTCGCCGTCGGTTGATCTTTTCGAAATAATTTTCCACCACTTTTCCTTTTAAACTATTCTTATGTTTATATTTTACCAAATTTTCAAATTTTTATCAAATTATTGACAAAATAAATTAAAAGTGTTATTATTTATATATTCTATTTTTTGGAGGTATTTTTCTATGCATCATTCAGATGAAGATTATGCTAGGGTCTGTAGCTGCTGCGGCTGCGGCTGTTTATTCTTTCTTATTATATCCTTTCTTCCTATATTTCTATTAATAGTGTCTCGAAAATAAAACTCCAACTTTTGGGAGTTAAGTATTGACTTTTTCAACATTATTAGTAATAATCAATGGTTTCTAATAAAAAACTACAAAAGAAGATTGCGATTTCTCTGCTGCCAGCAGATTAGCTCTTTTAGAGAATCGGTAAATGCTGGCTTTTTCTTTTTATCGGAAAAGAAAGTTCTAACGCTTCAGTAAATAATTGACAACATAAATTAAAGATGATATGATTTATGTATTCTATATCTTGGAGGTACCCTTTATGTCTAAAGATAGCAATAACCATAGTAT
>CAUROE010000049.1:0-4728 GCA_963526465.1 uncultured Saccharimonas sp. (SeqCode) | reverse complement strand
ACTTTCAATTATCACCTTAAACCAATCGGCGGGTGAAGCTAAAGACCCAGATGAATTAATTCAAAAAGATTTGGAACTTTGGAAGGATTCAATTTTGAAACCACAACCGGCGATAGAATGGATTTTTGACCAATATGAAAAACGGCTAAATATTGCAACCGCCGTAGGAAAAAAGGAGTTTTCCACAATAGCGCTGAAACTTGTGGAAAACTTAAATGACCCTGTGGAAAAAGATTTTTATATTGAACAAATTTCGAAAAGAATTGGCGTTTCGAAAACAACATTACTCGGAAAATTCGACGAAAAGCCTAGGCCAGTTAAACCAAAAAGGCGAATAAAAATTGAAAAAACTGATGAGAAATTTGTTGATGAATATATTTATGAAGATGATTTGTTGGCTCTTGCAATTAAAGAACAGAAGCTTGCTGAAATGTTGAGTGAGTTGCAAGATGATATTTTGCACGATAAGCAGCGAAATCAAATTCTGCAAATTTTGAAATCAAATAATCTTGATCTCTTGAAAAACTTCGATGATTATGTTAAAATACTTCTATTAAAGGCTGACGAACGACTCGGGAATATAAAAGGCAGTGCCACCGACGAAATGAAGCGTTTGATTCATAAAATTAAAACCCAAAATTTACAAGAACGAAAAATAAATCTTCAAGAGCAACTCGAAGAGGCTGAAATTCAAGGTGATGAAAATTTGAAAATGAAGATTTTGATGGAAATTATGCAATTAAATAAGGAGCTGAATAGTGGTAAAAGGTAAGAGCAAAAAAGAACTACCAGAAGAAATTCTAAATGAAGACGGCATTGTGGATGCGACTCTTTCGCTTGATGATTTTGAACCAGATTTTGACGACCTTGCGGTTGAAGACGAAGAAGATATCACCGAAGAAGATTTATTGAATGGTGCTTATAACGATGATATAACAGATGATAGCGTTCGAATGTATCTTCGTGAAATTGGTAAGATTCCACTTCTTTCACTCGAAAAAGAGACCGAGCTTGCTGAAAAAGCAATGCAGGGCGATCAACGTGCAAAAGATAAAATGGCTGAAGCAAACATGCGTTTGGTCGTTTCAATTGCGAAAAGATATTCTGGTCGTGGTTTGGAGCTTCTTGACTTAATTCAAGAAGGGAATACGGGGCTTCTTCGTGCGGTTGATAAATTTGATCCAAGTAAAGGTTTTAAATTCTCAACTTATGCAACTTGGTGGATTCGGCAGGCAATTACACGCGCAATTGCTGACCAAGCTCGGACTATTCGAATTCCTGTTCATATGGTTGAAACGATTAATAAGCTTATGCGAACTTCTCGCCGATTAACGCAAGAGTTAAACCGTGAGCCAACCAACCAAGAACTCGCTAAAGAAATGGACATGGATGTTGAAAAAATTGAATATATCCAAAAAATCAAGCAAGATATCACCTCTTTGGACGCTGGAATTGGTCGTGATGGCGAGGAGGGCGAAGAATCAACACTCGGTGATTTCATCGAAGATGAAGATACTGCCAGCCCAGAAGAATCCGCAACGGTTCAGCTTTTGAAAGAACAAGTTCGTGAAATTCTTTCAACGCTTTCTGATCGTGAGCGGAAAATTCTTGAAATGCGTTTTGGTTTAAATGGCACAAAAAGTCATACGCTTGAAGAAGTTGGTCTTGAATTTGCGGTAACTCGCGAGCGAATTCGCCAGATTGAAGCTAAAGCTTTAATGAAGCTTAAAAAGCATAAAGATTCGAAAAAGCTTCATGAATATTTGGACTAAACGTGGTGGGGAAAGGTTAAGATGAAAGAAAAAATTATACGAATTGCACCAATTTTATTAATTATTGCGATTGCAATTCTTTCAATTATTACAGTTGTAACAATTGTTAATGCATTTATGAATGGCGGAAATGGTTCAGACCAAGCTCAGCAAGCGAACAATGAAGCTTCGAAAGAAGATAATTCGCCTTCAAGTAAAGAATTGTTAAGTGCTAACCAGAATCGCAGCGTTAAAATGGTGGTCCGTGGGCCTATTGTTGCACAAGAGAATTTTCGTTCTTACACGGTTGAGGTTTCACCAAAATTTCGAAAACTTACAACTTACAAAGGTTATCTTGGCGAAGTAATTAAAGAGGTTAAGCTTGATAATAATGCCGAATCTTATACGCAATTCGTGAATGCTTTAAATAAAGCGAATATGATGAAAGGAACTCCTTTTAGTGGTGAGGCAGATGATTTAGCTGGTGTTTGTGCTACTGGCCATCTTTATGATTTTTCGATGCTAAAAGATGATAAAACTGAAAAACACCTCTGGACTTCAACTTGCTCGGGTTCAAAAGGTTCACTTATTGCAAATACAAAACAATTACAAAATTTGTTCATTGCGCAAGTTCCTGGGCATGAGCAAATCGTTCGCGATCTTGGAATAAATGAAATTAAACGCTAAAGTTTTGATTTTTGACTGCTTCGGATTGCTGGTTTCTCGCCAGCCTTCTTCGGAGCACCTTTTTGAGTATGTTTGGCAAAAGGATCAAAATTTGTTGAATTTTATTCGAGAAAATAAAGCTAAAGGTTCGAAAATCGGCGTTTTATCTAATGTCGCACAATATCAATTTAATCAGCTTTTCTCAAAAGAGGAGCAGGAGGAACTCTTTGATTTCTTGGTGCTCTCAGGTGAGGTTGGTTTTTCGAAACCTTCAAAAGAGATTTTTGAAATTGCAATTGATAAAAGTGAGGCTTGTTTAAATGAAATTTACTTTTTCGATGATTCTTGGCAAAATGTTGAAGCTGCCAAGAAACTTGGAATAAACGCATTTTTATATCAAAATTGGAATGAATTTTCGAAAGAATTTAAGGAGGAATAATGCCAGAATTACCAGAAGTTGAAACAGTTGTAAGAGGCTTGAATCGACTAATTTTAAAAAAGAAAATTGCGAAAGTTAAACACGATTGGCCTAAAAGTTTTCCGAATGCTGAAAGAGATGTTCAGGATTTTATGATTGGTGCTGAAATTTTGAATGTTCGCCGCCGCGGAAAAGCTATAATTATTGAACTAGAGAATGGTTGGTCGCTTGTAACGCACCTTCGAATGACAGGGCAAATGGTTTATCGTGGCGAAGAAAACTGGGGCGCAGGGCATCCAAATGAGGATTTTCTGAATGATCTTCCAAATAAATCAACACGAGTTGAGATTGATTTTGAAGATGAAACTAAATTATTTTTTAATGACCAGCGAAAATTTGGCTATATGAAACTACTACCAATACCAGAAATTGAAAATTTGCCATTTTTTCAAAAGTTTGGTCCTGAACCTCTTGAAGATAATTTTACGGTTGAAATTTTAAAAAATCGTCTTTCAAAAAAACAAAATAGTATGATAAAGCCTGCGATTTTGGAGCAGAGTGTTATTGCTGGTGTTGGAAATATTTATGCTGATGAGGCCTTGTGGCGAGCAAAAATTCACCCTGAAACTAGAGTTAAAGATTTTTCGAACGAAGATTTTGTGAATTTGCATGAGGCAATTCGTTTTGTGATGAATGAATCGATTAAAAGAGGTGGATCAACCGACCGAAATTATGTCAATGCAGATGGCTCGCGCGGAAATTATTTAAATTATGCCGCTGTTTATCATAAAGATGGCGAGCCTTGTAAGCGCTGTGGAACAGAAATCTCAAAAATTCGTGTTGGTGGTAGAGGAACACATTTTTGCACAAATTGCCAAAAAATTAAAGGTAATGAAAACTGATGATTGGTGGAAAAACAACAATTCTATATGGTGATAACTCTTATGAACGCACTGCTCAACTCGCTAAAATGAAGATTGATGCTGAAAAATCTGGTTTTGAAATTCAGAAAAGTAATTCTGACGAGCTTTCGAAGAGTGATTTTGTGAGTTTAATTTGTGGCGTTAGTTTGTTATCTGAAAAACGTTTTGTTTATATCCGAAATTTGAGTGAAAATTCAGAAATTTGGCAGAATTTAGTTGAAATTTTACCAAGAATTTCAACCGATGTTCATCTTTGCTTGGTTGAAGATAAAATTGATAAGCGATCGGTTGTTTATAAGGCCATTTCAAAAATTGTTGAATTATATGAATTTAAGAATTTAACTGCAAGAGATTCGAGAAGTTTGGCAGAGTTTGCACGACTTTTTGCAAAAAAACAAGGTTTGTCGCTTGATCATAAAACGGCGAATTTTTTGATTTCTTGGGTTGGTGTTGATGAATGGCGAATACGTGATGCAATCGAAAAAATATCATTAATTGGTGAGGCTAATGAACAAAATATTCGTGAATTTGTTCCGCAGAATATTGAGAGTAATGCATTTGCAATTATTGAAATGATGTTTTTGGGCGATATTTTGAAGTTGCAAGAAGAGTTTTCGAAAATAAAAATTACAGATGGCGAAGATGGAGCTTTTCGCTTTTTAGGAATGATTTCAACACAAATTTTTAATTTAGTAGCTTTAAAAGTTGGTAAAAATATTGGGAAAACTACGGCAGAAATTGCTAAAGAAATTGGTGCGAATACTTGGGCTTTAGGAAGAATGGAGAGTTTTGTGCAAAATCTGAGCGAAAGCCAACTTGCTGAGATTGTTTCGAAATTCACACAGGTAGATGAAATTATTAAAACTGAAAGTGTTGATCCTTGGAATTTAGTTGAGTCAACAATTCTTGAAATTGCTAGCAAATTAAAGAGTTAAAAATAGTTTTCGAAAAAACATTTTTGTGATATAAT
>CAUROE010000048.1:0-4762 GCA_963526465.1 uncultured Saccharimonas sp. (SeqCode) | reverse complement strand
CCTATTGGTTAACAGCCAACCGCTCTACCACTGAGCTATGCCGGAATAATAATCTTATTATACACGAGTTTTTTAATAATTTCAAGACTTTTTTTCTATTTTTTCAGAAAAATCGGCTCACTTTTTTAATGAGCCGATTTCATTAACTTTATTCAGTTCGAAGAGCCTCAATTGGGTTCATCTTTGCTGCCTTTCGTGCTGGTAAAAATCCAGAAATCACCGAAAGTAACATCAAACCAACTACCAATAAAATCCAAGCGAATAAATCTGGTTGAAGTAAATTCGTATCCACGCCAGAAGTTTTTTGCAGTTTTAAGACACTACTGATTACAGGGTTTAAGAAAGTAATTCCATACGCTACAACAATTCCAATGATTCCACCAAACAAGCCAATCAGCGCCGCTTCGTATCTAAAAAGTTTCGAAACATCACTCTTTCGCATTCCGAGCGATTTCATTAAACCAATTTGTGAAGTTCGCTCTAAAACTGAAATATATTGCGTGTTAATAATTCCAAAAGCTGAAGCAAGAAGCGTCAAAAATCCAAATCCAGCAAGACCCGCTGCCATAACATTAATTGCCGTTTGAACCGTTGCTTTATCATCTGCAAAAGTGGAAACTTGGTAAAATTCACCGCCGTTTAATGCCGTAATTTCCTTTTTAATTTCATCAACTTTTCGTGTGCCGTCGGTTGTTACGCTCGCACTATAAAACCGCATTTCACCAGAATTTTGCTTTTTCGCAATTTCTAAACCATCACTATTATTCATCCAGAAATTTCCGTGATAGTTAAAGTTAGTATCCGTTTTTCCAGCATCAACTGCTTGAATTTCAAAAGTCTTTTCGAAAGTTTTACCTTCCGCATCTTTCATTTCGAAAACTACTTTTTTGCCCACAATATCAGCAGGATTTTTACCTCCAAATGGTTCAACATAAGCTTTTGGTGCGATAACTTTTCCATTATCAATTTGATTATTTTTGCTTAGTTTTCCAGCTGAAATCCCCATCTCTTGTTCGTCATTTTTAGTGGCAACATATCCGTCATATCTTATATCATTTTCAGACTGGACAGTCTCAATTTTTACAGGAACCGCTGGAGAGGTGTTTCGAACACCTTTAATTTTTAAAATTTTATCTAAATCTTCTTTCTTAAATGAGTGGCTCTCGGCATCAATTTCAGCTTTTTTCTTGGCAGCATCTTCACGAGTTGTTTCAACCCTATTTGGCGCATAAGGGTCTTTTTTGTTCTTAATTAATCGTGAGATAGTTAAAGCATTTTGATCACCTAATTTATTGGCTAAACTTTCAACATAAGCATTACCACCCTTTCCAGCTGCAATTGCGAGTGCAACAGTTGTCGCACCAATCGCAATCGCCAAACTCGTCAAAATTGTTCGCCCTTTTGCTAAACGAATATTTTTTCCAGCTCGCTTAATAATATCAACTCTACGCATTTTTAACTCCTTCAATATGCTCTATTTCGCCATCTTTTATTCGAATCCGAATATCACACTTTTCTGCCAATTCTTCATCATGAGTAATAATAAATAGCGTTGCACCAGACTTTTCATTATATTCAAAAAGTAATTTTTCAATTTTTTCACTAGTTGCGGAGTCTAAATTTCCCGTTGGCTCATCCGCAAAAATTATTTCTGGCGAGTTTACAATTGCTCGTGCAATCGCAAGACGCTGTTTTTGCCCGCCCGAAAGGTCACGAGCTGGTGTTTTGATTTTATCTTTCAAACCAACCGCTTTTAGGGCGTCTTCTACAATTTCTTTCCTTCGAAAAATTGGCTCTTCAGCAATTTCAAGTGGCAAACTCACATTTTCGAAACAAGTTTCATTTCCTTGAACGAAAAAGCTTTGAAAAATAAATCCCATTTTTTTCGAACGAAATTTATCGATCTTCTTTTGATTCATTGATAAAATATTTACTCCATCCATTAAAACTTCACCTTTTTCTGGAGCGTCTAGGCCACTCATTGCATGAATCAGTGTTGATTTTCCACTTCCCGACTTCCCAATAATCGCCACACTTGAGCCATTTTCAATTTTGAAACTTACATCTTTTAATGCTTGAAAACGATTCTTCTTTTTGCCATAAATTTTTGAAATATTTCGAACTTCAATCATATTCCTCCTTTAATTAAAATTCATCCCTATCTAAACTTTCAAGATAAAAACATTGACCTTTAGTGTTCTCGTTAAAATCATAATTATTCACTTTTATATTTTTTGCACGAGCTTTCAAACGAGTAACTTTTGGACTATTAAAACTACAATTTTTAGTTTTAACATTTGCATTTTCAACATTTTTTAGTTCAACACTTCCACTATTTGAATTTAATGTTAAATTCAAAACATCAATGTGCTTTCCTGAAAATACGCCATATTCACCTTTCGAAATCTCTAAATTTGTGATTTTGGCTGAATTTTCAAAATAAACTGAGCCGCCATTCATTTTTACTTTCATATTCTCAGCATCTTTCGCAAAATAATTTACGTTCGAATTTGAAGTTACATCAATTTCATTTAGTTCTGGGCCATAAATATGAATTTCTTCATATCCTAATCCACCAAAATATAGATTTTGCGGAACATTATTTAAGCTTAATTTCAAAGTTTCTCCTTCAAAATCAACTTTCAAATTATGTTTTCGAAAATTCATATGCGTAAATTCAATTTTTTGCTCATCTGAAATGTGATAGAAAACAGAAACTGAAGAATCAACTTTTAGTTTTTTAACACTTTCCATTTTTTCAGAATTAATTTTAATTTGTTCAGAGACTAAACTTTTCGAAACCTTTTCATTAGCCTTATCGCGTAAAATTGTGGTAAAAGAAATTGATCCTAAAATTCCACCTAAAGCAACTACCACCGAAACAATAATTGCCATAACATCAATTTTCGAAGCCTTCAATTTAAACAGCATTTTTGCAATAAAAGCCGTAAAAATCAAATATGAAATTCCCATTATATTTGCTGAAATTATTATACCAGTTGCAGCACTCTTTGCGTTGGCAAAATTAGCCATTTCGCCAATTTGCATTAATGCCCAGTTTCCAAAAAATATCGCTAGGATTCCACCAAGAAAAGCAAAAACTGTAAAAATTCCAAAAATTATCCCAAAAATTCGAGCAATTTTCATATTTCGAGCTGCATTTTTTTCGAAATTATATTCTTCGTTAACTTCTCGAATTGCACTTGCTGTAATAACTTCACCGCGAAGTCGCAAAATATCATTAGCATTTTTTGCTGCTGGAATTATAAGGATTGATAGAATATAAATTGGAACAATTGTACCAAAACTTATAAAAAACATAACCGCTAAAGCTAATCTGACCCAAACCGTATCAATTTTTAAATATTGCGCCAATCCTGCTGCCACACCTGAAATCATTCCGTTTTGTTCATCTCGGAATAGCTTTTTTGAAATTTTTGGAATGCGAATTTCTTCATTTTCACCATCAAAATTCAAATCTTGAAACACTTCTGGCGAGCCAATTTGAGCCTCAATTTTTGAAATTTCTTTTTCAGTGATTACTCCGCCTTCTTTTATACCAAGTTCTGCTAAAATTTCAGTGATTCTAATTTCAACATCTTCGAAAATATCTTCATCGCCAGAGTAAATTTTTAAATCTTTTAGATATTTTTCAAGTCTCTTTTTGGCATAAATTTCAATTTCGTAAGGAATTTTCGCCAAATGAATTCTTGTAATTTCTTTCATATTTCTCCTTAAAGTTTGCTGATTGTTTTATTTAATTTGCTAATTTCTTCGCTAACCTTTTCACAAACACTAGCGCCAAATTCAGTTATTGAGTAATATTTTCTAGGCGGACCTTGCTCACTTTCTTGCCATTCATGGCTTAATAATCCATCTTTTTGTAGCCTTGATAGCAACGGATAAATCGTGCCTTCGACCACAACCATTTTAGCTTCACGCAATTCCTTAATGATGTCGCTGGTGTAAACTGGCTTTTTTGCACAAACCTTTAGTACGCAAAACGCCATAAAACCTTTTCGCATCTGGGTTGAAATTTGTGAAGCATATTTTTCAATACTTTCTTGTTCCTTCATACTTCTATGTTATACAAGGTAGCTTAAAAAGTCAAGTACTTTTTTCAAAAAAATAGAAAAGTCTGTTCGAAAACAAACTTTTCTAATATTTTTAGATTAATCCATTCGGATTTTTACTTTGCCAATTCCACGAATCTCGACACATTTCCTCAAGTGTTTTTTCAGTTTTCCAGCCAAGTTCTTTTTCAGCCTTGGCAACATCAGCATAACAAAATGCAATATCACCTGCACGGCGCGAGGTAATTTCGAAAGGAATCTTTTTGCCAGAGGCTTTTTCGAAAGCACGAACTAGCTCCAAAACACTCACTCCCGATCCTGAACCAAGATTATAAATTTTAACGCCAACATTCTTACGATTATTTTCTAATGCTTTCAAATGGCCCTTAGCTAAATCTACAACATGAATATAATCACGCACACCCGTGCCATCAGGAGTTCCGTAATCATCGCCAAAAATTGAAAGTTTTTCTCGTTTTCCAATGGCAACTTGAGAAATATACGGCATCAAATTATTTGGAATTCCTTGCGGATCTTCACCAATTAAACCGCTTTCATGGGCACCAATTGGGTTAAAATATCGCAAAATCGTAATCGACCAGCGCGCATCGGCTTTCGCTAAATCTTTTAAAATCTGTTCAATCACAACTTTAGTATATCCATAAGGATTCGTTGCCGTTTCACAAGGC
>CAUROE010000047.1:0-5122 GCA_963526465.1 uncultured Saccharimonas sp. (SeqCode) | reverse complement strand
TCATAACCCTTCATTTTGTGATAACGCACTAAAATATCTTCAACTGCAGCCATTAGCCCGTGGCCGATATGAAGATTTCCATTTGCATTTGGTGGTGGCATTACGATTGAATATTTTGGGCCAACTCCACTGCTTTCGAAGGCGCCAGATAGCTCCCACAAATTATAAATTTCAGGTTCGTAATTGTTCGGTTCGTAAGTCTTTGTAATTTTCATATTTCCCTTTAAAATCGCATTTATTCAACAACATTTCACACGAAAGTTAAACTGTGCGAAATTCTACATTTACAATTATACCACATTCGGTGTATAATATAAATATGCTAAAGATTATCGAAATTACTGATAAAAAAGAATGGAATGATTTTATTAACGAGCATGGCGGTCACCCTTTGCAACTTTGGGGCTGGGGTGAGTTAAAATCGCAATCGCCAAATTGGCAAGTTGTGCGAGTTTTTTTGAAAAATGGTGAAGAAAAATACATTGATCGCAAAAAAAATGACCACTCAGATATTGTGGCGGCGGCACAAATTCTGGTTCGAAAGCTCCCTTTTCCACTTCGTAATTTTGCGTATATTCCGCGCGGTGCTTTGGTAGTTTCGAAAAAGCCAATCGAGCGAGCCCGCATTTCGCGTGAAATTGCTCTTTGGGTTTCGAAGAATATCAAGCCAAAGCCAGTTTGTTTAACTATGGAACCAGATTGGAACAGCGGTGAATTTGACTTGCGTGACGGCTGGAGAAGCTCAAAAAATACAATTTTAATTCCAAGAACCTTAATCCTTGATTTAGCGCAAAATGAAGATGAGTTACTCGCCAAAATGAGCAAAAAAACGCGACAATATATTCGAAAAAGTGGTGGAGAAGTGCGAGTTCGGCAATTGTTTTCGAAAGAAGAAATTGATCGCGCATTAGAGATTTACACAGAAACCGCCAAAAGGGCAGGGTTTGCGATCCATTCGAAAGATTATTATCATGAACTTTATAAAAAAATGGGCGAAAATTCACCAATTTTTGGAGCTTTTATTGAAAAAGAGCAGGGTAAGTCTATAGAAAAAAATAAAAATACTGAAGATTATATAGCAGAAAAGCTTAAAAATCAAGAAATGGTGGCATTTTTATGGTTTGCTCAAAGTGATGATGTGGCGTTTGAACTTTATGGCGGAGTGACTGAGGCGGGGCAAAAATCACGTGCAAATTATGTTTTGAAGTGGATTGCGATTATTGAAATGAAAAATCGCGGAGTTAACCGATATGATTTTAATGGCCTTTTGAACGACGGGATTTCTAAATTTAAAGCTGGTTTTGCAAACCATGAAGATTTATTGGTTGGTACGCTGGATTTTCCGATTTCGAAAACATACTTTATCTGGAATTCATTTTTGCCGACTGCTAAAAAAATTGTTCGAAAATTTAAAAAATAGGGAAGTGAGATTATAAAAAATTCGCTCAAATCGGGCGAATTTTATGTTTTTGAAAATGAAAAAGCCAATAGAGAATTTCGAAAATTGACCAAACTTGTAAAAAGTAGTAAAATAGTAGTTATGAAAATCTTAGGAATTGAAAGCACTTGTGATGAAACTGCGGCAGCTGTGGTGGAGTTTGATGCAAATAAAATTTCGCGTGAAAGCTCACCAAAGTTAAAACTGCTTTCGAGCGTAGTTCATTCACAAATTGATATTCATGCGCAATTTGGTGGGGTGATTCCAGAGGTGGCGGCGCGTTCACATATTGAATATGCTAACCCTGTTGTGCGAGAAGCACTTTCGAAAGCAGGGATTTCCTTTAAAGATTTGGACGGAATTGCCGTTTCTTATGCACCTGGTTTGGTGGGTTCATTGTTGGTTGGCACGTTGACTGCGCGAACGTATGCACGAATTTTTAATAAACCGTTTTACCCGATTCATCATGTTGAAGCTCATGTTTATGCGAATTTTCTAAACGAGGAGCCACCAAAATTTCCATTTTTAGCATTAGTGGTTTCAGGCGGTCATTCACAAATTGTATTATTTAAATCGCACGGAAATTACCAAATTTTAGGAGAAACACAAGATGATGCAGTTGGCGAAGCTTTCGATAAAGTTTCAAAAATCCTTGGCTTACCGTATCCTGGCGGCCCTGCAATTTCAAAAGCAGCGTTAAGTGGTAATTCTTCAAAATATAAATTGCCAAAAGCTCGCTTAAAAGGGAAGTATGATTTTAGTTTTTCGGGATTAAAAACAGCAGTTTTGCGTGCAGTTCAAAAAGAAGTTGGTGTTGATTTTAACTTTCCATCTTTTGAGTTGGCAGCAAAATTAAATGAACAACAGAAAAATGATTTCGCTGCAAGTTTTCAAAAAATAGCTGTTGAAACTTTAGTTGATAAGCTTGAGCTTGCAGTTGAAGATTTTTCGCCAACAACTGTTGTAATTGCGGGTGGTGTGGCAGCAAATTCAGCTTTACGCGATGAATTATTACACCGAGTTTCGAAAAAAGTTCCAGAGGATATTATCTTCACTCCGCCAGAACTTTGTACCGACAATGCTGCAATGGTGGCGACTTTGGGCGCTTTTCAGGCTGTGCTGAGCGAATCGCAAAATCCGCTTGAGCTTGAAGTTAAGCCGTCGCTTTCCATGAGTGACTCAAATTGGTAAATAATTTTCAAAAAATGTTAGAAATAAAATAACCCGCAAATTTCTGCGGGTTTTGTTTTTTTGATGACCTTTCTAAAGAAACACACGAACACCTTTAAATCGATATTTTGTCACAGTGACTGGTTTATTAGGGTCGACACCCTCATAACAACCCGTGCCCATATGTGTGTCGATATAAGGTAATTGAGTTGTTTGATATGAGTCGTACTCCCTTTTGAAGCTGATTCCTTCCTGAGCTAGGAAATAACTTACGGCTTGGGTTTTGTAATCATTCTCATTGTCAAGGTAGATGAGCACGCTTGATCTACCATCCTTGGCAGCCTCGACAAGGATGTCTTCAACTTGCTTAGTAATATTTTTATAGCTTAAAGCAGCTTCTTTTTCTGCAGCTAGTCGTTCTTTTAGTGACATAATTAAGTCCTCCAAATGTTCTATTTTTGCCAAAACGGCGAATCTTTTAAATTATAGCATTTTTAAGTAGAATTGTCAAGTTTTTTGAAAAAGAAAAACAAAAAACCGCCCGAGATAGAGCGATTTTTATTTTATCAAATTAAGCAAGTTTTACGCCAGCTTTTTTTGCGGCAGCGGCAAGAGAAGCTTTTCGGCGAGCAGCTGTATTTTTCTTGATAAGACCTTTTTTAACAGCTTTGTCAAGTTCGCTTTGTGCTTTCGAAAGGCTTTTTGCGCTTGGTTCAGCAACAAAAGCTTTAACTGCACCTTTGATATCTTTTTTAATTCCAACGTTGCGTTCGCGTCGTTTTGCGGTTTGTCGCATTCGCTTTACAGCAGATTTAATAATTGGCATTTAATTCCTTCTTTTAGGTTGTTATTTACAATTCAACATCAATTATATATTATTTCGAAATAAAAAGCAAGTATTTCAAATAAACTGTTGACATTTCATTGCGATTATGCTAATATAGAGCTATAAATTATAAAAATAAACAATAGGATTCAATAAATGTCAAAAAATAATGCTCAAGAGCAGATTATCGCAAAATTGAAAGAATCAGAGAGTATTTTGATTGCGGTAAATGATAACCCAAGTGTTGATGAGCTTTCTTCAGCATTGGCTTTAACGCTCGCAATTAATAATTCTGGCAAGCATGCGACGGCGGTTTCAAGCGGTAAAATGCCCGACGCGCTAGCTTTTTTGCGCCCAGAAAAAACTTTCGAAAATTCGGTAGATTCTTTGCGTGATTTTATTATTGCTTTAAATAAAGAAAAAGCCGATCATCTTCGTTATAAGCTTGTTGGTGATCATGTGAAAATTTTCATTACGCCATATCGCTCAATTATTTCTGAAAAAGACCTCGAATTTGAACAGGGTGATTTTAACATTGATTTTGTGCTAGCTTTAAATGTTGAAAGTCAAGATCGACTCGATGGCGCTTTAGCGGCGCACGGGCGAATTTTTCATGATGCTTCAGTTGCAATTTTAACCATTGGTGAAAACCAAACGAATCTTAACGGAACCCACTGGCATGCCGAAAACGCCAGTTCTTTGAGCGAAATTTCTGTTCAAATTATTGAATCCCTTGGAAAGAAAAATCTTACTCAACCAGTCGCAACTGCTCTTTTGACTGGAATTGTTGCTGAAACTGATCGCTTTTCGAATGCAAAAGCTACGGCTGAAGCTATGAGCCTTGCAGCAAAACTTATTTCATCTGGCGCCGACCAGCAACTTGTGGTTTCGAAAATCCGTGAAGCTGAAGAAAAAGCGGGTGAATTTGCTGTGCAAAAAAATGCTAAAATGGAAGAAGCTTTAGAAGAAATTTCGAACGAAAAAGAAAAATTGAGTGAAAAATCTTCTTCAAAGAAAGAGCAAAAGCGTAACGGTGCATTTGTGATTGCACATGAAGAAGCTAAAAAAGAAGCAGAAAAAGCTAATCTTGAAAATTCACAAAATCAAGCCGAAGACGAACTTGAAGAATCTTTAAATAAACTAAAAAATATTAATAAACCAGAAAATGCCTTTGCTGAGCTTGAAGAAGTTGAAGCTCCTGAGCAAAATCAAGAACTTGTGCAAGAAAATTCGAACGAAGATATTTTCGAAAATCTTGAAAATAAACAAGCTCAAAATGAAAATTTAGTTGAAGAGAATTCAGCACAAAATATATCGGAAAGCCAAGAAGCTCTAGCTGAACAAAATATTTCAGTCCCAGCTCCTGAAAACACTCAACTGCAAACTTTTGAAACTATTGAACCTCAAACTACTCAACCAGAAGTTGCGCCAGTTTTCGAACAACAAAATCCAGCTGAAACTCCTGTTACTTCAGAATTTAATCAGCCTGAAAATACGCAAGGTTTGGTTGAAGCGCCAGTTCAAAATTATGCGCCAGAAATTCCAGTGCCAAGCGTGCCTTTCGAAAACCCAAATGCATTTATTGCGGAAACTCCAGTTCAGGAGCAAGTTTTTGAGCCAGCTCACCAAGTTGATATTTCAGTCCCAGCTCCTGAAAACACTCAACTGCAAACTTTTGAAACTATTGA
>CAUROE010000046.1:0-5167 GCA_963526465.1 uncultured Saccharimonas sp. (SeqCode) | reverse complement strand
CAACGCCAGATCCAGCACCAACGCCAGATCCAGCACCAACGCCAGATCCAGCACCCGGCAAGCAATTGCCAGAAACTGGTGAAAAAGATTCAACCTTTGCAGTCTTAGCAGGTTTTCTAGCAGCTGGTTTAGCATGGTTCACGCTTCTTCGCAAGAAGCAATAAGCAAACTCGCAGTCTATCAACTAAATTAAATAGCCCCCCTCATTCGAGGGGGCTTTTAAATTGCTTAATATTTATATATGTAGGGCTAAATTTAGCATTTATTAAAATAGCTTAGCTTTATTTTATATGTATTTTATGTTATACTATTTTTAATGTTAGATTCATTTTTGCATAAAACTTTACGTATTCCATATAAATTAAATATTACAAAAATGCGAAAGTCTCAAAACCCAAAAGCTGTGGTGATTTTTATTCATGGAATTGCGAGTGATGCTGGAATGTGGCAAAAAGCCGAAAGTGAAATTGAGGGCGAACTTGATATCTATGCAGTTGATCTAATCGGTCACGGAAAATCGCCAAAACCAAAATGGATAGGCGCTCAACAACTTTCAGTTCAGGCAAGGGCGGTTCGAAGAATGGCTTTTTTGATGAAAAAGTATAAAAAACCACTTTTCTTAGTTGGGCATTCAATGGGATCTTTGGTAGCGGCAGAATTTTCGAAAAAGTATTCGAACGTAGTAGATGGAATTTTTCTACTTTCGCCACCAATTTATTCGCCAGAAGAAGCGCGCGGATCGATCCAAGAATTTATATTGAAACAAAGCTATAAAAGAATTGTCACGAAGCCAAAAGAATCAATTAAATTTATAAATGCAGTTATTGATACTGGTGCGGTTGATGTTGCTAAATTTGAATCTCAAGAGCAGTTTAGGCCGATTCGAAGGGCTTTAAAAGAAGCAATAATTGAACAAGATACTTTTGCGGTGCTTTCAAAAACTAAAACGCCAACTAAAATCATTTATGGAGTTTTTGACCCCGTTGTGATTGGGCGAAATATTCGAAAACTTGGTAGGATTAATAAAAATATCACAACTTCAAGAGTTTTGAGTGCTCACGATCCAACAAAATCGATGATTGAGCAGGTTTCGAAAGGTATTGATAAGATTTTAAAGGAGAAATATGAATAAAAAAGTTATTTTAACGGGCGACCGACCAACTGGGAAATTGCATATTGGCCATTATGTGGGCTCATTAAAAAAACGCGTGGAGTTACAGAATTCAGGCGAATATGAAACTTTTATTATGATTGCCGACACGCAAGCTTTAACTGATAATGCAAAAAATCCTGAAAAAGTTCGAAATAATGTTTTGCAAGTTGCTCTAGATTATTTAGCGGCAGGAATTGACCCTTCGAAAACTACAATTTTTGTGCAAAGTCAAATTCCGCAGCTGCCAGAACTTGCAATGTATTATGCGAACCTAGTTTCGATTTCTCGCCTTGAGCGGAACCCAACTGTTAAAACTGAAATCAAGCAAAAAAACTTCGGTGAAGGCGTGCCGAGCGGTTTTGTATTTTACCCAATTTCACAGGCGGCAGATATTACGGCCTTTAAAGCAACTCATGTGCCAGTTGGTGAAGACCAGATGCCAATGATTGAATTAACTCGTGAGATTTCTCGATCATTTAATCAAACATATGAAACAGATACACTTATTGAACCGGAGGTTATTCTTTCGAAAGAAGGAGTTGAACGACGTTTGCCGGGAATTAACGGAATGGATGCTAAAATGAGTAAAAGCTTAAATAACGGTATCTATCTGGCGGATTCTTTCGAAGAAATGCGTGCAAAGGTGATGAAAATGTATACCGACCCTGAACATATTCGGGTTGAAGATCCTGGAAAGATCGAAGGAAACGTAGTTTTTGCTTATCTTGATGTTTTTGCTGAAGATAAAGAGAAGGTTGCTGAAATGAAAGCTCACTACCAAAAAGGTGGCTTGGGTGATGTTGCGGTTAAAAAATACTTGATCGAAGAGATGGATAAAGTTTTGAAGCCTATTCGTGAAAAACGAGCTGAATTAGAGAAAAATCCTGATATGATTTATGAAATCCTTAAAAAAGGAAGTTTAAAGGCTGAAAAAATCGCAGCACAAACCCTTAAAGAAGTTAAACAAGCAATGAAGATTGATTACTTTGGAGGTGAAAATGGCAAAGTTTAATTCTGGTGATATTTTAAAAATTTTGCGAAAGTTTCAAGTTGCTGGTGAAGAAAATGTACCACGAAATATTGAAGAGCTAAAGAAGATTACCGCTGATGAATTTTCAGAAATTTTCACTTTTAAATTTAACAAACATAAGTTTTTTATCGTGGTTGATGGAATGGCTGAAGATGATGAATTTTACATCCAAGATCTTCTTCGAAAGCATTTTGGTGATATTGAAGGTGAATTAATTAAAAATCCGCTTGATTTAATGATGAGTTTTGCTTTGCCATTTGAAGGTAAAGATATTTATCTCTTTCGAAATATTGCTTCAAAAACAAGGCTTGATGTTTATTTGGCCGAAAATTACCCAGAATTTTCGCGAGCAACGATTCAAAAATATATTAAAAATGGCTTTGTAAAAGTGAATGGAAAAATCGCCAAAAAACCAAAAGATGCAATTGAAAAAGGCGATAAAATTGAGTTCGAAATTCCAGAAAAAACTGCTGAAAAAATCAACTTTCCAATACTTTTCGAAGATGAAAATGTTATTGTAATAAATAAGCCTCGTGGAATTTTAACGCATAGCAAAGGTGCTTTAAATAATGAATTTACTGTTGCGGATTTTTTTGAAAGTTGTGGCGCAAAATTTAGTAAAGGGACAAATCGTGTCGGTATTGTTCATAGACTTGACCGTGAAACCTCTGGTGTAATAATTGGCGCAAAAAATGATAAAGCTGCTAAAAAGCTGCAAAAGCAATTTTCAGAACGGACTGCGAAAAAAACCTATGTAGCAATAGTTAAAGGTGTTTTGAATCCAAAAAAAGCCTTAATTGATCTACCTATTGCGAGAAACGGCTCAGCTCCGAGCACTTTCATGATTCATGCAAAAGGAAAGCCAGCCCAAACTAAATATGAAGTTCTTAAGGAAAATGAAAATTTTTCGTTAGTAAAACTTATGCCAAAAACTGGTCGAACGCATCAATTGCGTGTTCATTTAAGCTATCTAAACCATCCAATTTTAGGCGATAGAATTTATGATAAAAATATTTCGAAATCTGAAAGCGAAGATAGGATGTTTTTACATGCACAAAGTTTAGAGATTACAATTCCGCCCAAAAAAGGTGAGAAAGAATCGCAAAGAATGATTTTCGAAGCAGAAATTCCTGAAAATTTTGAGTTGTAAAAATGAAAGATTTCTTTGAAAATACAATTTTGAATTCTCACGCAACAATCGTGGAGATCCCTCGTGGGTTCGGTTTTGAGTTTGCTCTGAAAAAGTTAAAATTTTCGAAAGACATTCAAATAATTGAATTCAGGCCAACAATTCACGGTGCGCAAAAAACTGAAATTATTAATGTTGAGGATATTGAATTTTTGCAACAAAAAGCAAATGTTAAAAGTGTAAAAAAACGTTGTTTTGTATTAATGAATGCTGAAAAGATGAATGAATCTGCGCAAAATAAATTCTTGAAGCTTTTTGAAGAGCCAAATACGAGCACTTCTTTTGTGCTTTTGACCGAAAATAAGAATGCCTTCGAAAAGACTATACTTTCACGAGCGCAGATTTTACGAATTTCGCCAATATCGGAGATTGATTCAATTAAGATGCTGCAAAAATCAAAATTGAGTGAAGACAATAAGAAAAAAATTCTATTTATGGCGAACGGTTTGCCTGGTGAAATTGATAAACTTTCGAACAGTAAAAAATATTTCAATGAACAGATGGAGATTGCTGAATTTTCAAAAAGGTGGTTTTTGGGTTCGAAATTTGAAAAAATATTAATCGTGAAAGATCTAAAACCGGAAAGAAATAATATTTTAAAGTTTTTAGAAATTTTGCTTAAAATGGTTGACCAAACTTTTGCTCAAAATCCAAAAAAAGGAGCAACAACGGCAAAGAAAATTCTTAGAGCTTATGATAGGATCTCTAAAAATGGAAATATCAAGTTGGCTCTGCTTGATTTAATTATTGGCTAAAATTTGCTAAAATACTGATTTCTATGCTATAATATATTGGTATGTTAGTTTTGATTTTAATTATTGTTCTTAGTGCTTATGTTTTTCTAAAAAATCCTGAAAAAATAACAAAAAACGCCCTACCAGATAATTTTGCGAATAAAATTGATAAGCTGTGGCGTGTAGCGCAAGAGGCAATTATTGATAAAAAATATTTGCGAGCAGAGAAAGTTTTATTAACAATTTTGCGATTTGATGAAAGAAATGCTACGGCATATAACCGTTTAGGGATAATATATGCGGGCCAAAAGAAGTTTGACGATGCTATTGAATGTTTCGAAATTGCTCAAAGCTTAGAAAGTAGCGCATCGAGTCTTCATAACGTTGGCTTAATCTATCTTGAAACCGAGAATTATCAAAAAGCTGCCCTAGCATTTGAACAAGCTATAGAAATTGAAGATTCTGTGCCGACTCGATATATTGCTTACGCCCGAGCTCTTGAAAAAATGGGAAAAGATAAATTGGCGATTTCAGCACTAGAAAAGGCTATAGAACTTGACGAAAGACCTCAAACTTTACGAACTCTCGGTGCGCTCTATCTTAAAGTTGAAAATATAGAAAAAGCAAAAGAAATTAAAGATAGATTGGAGTTGTTAAAAGATAACAGAAGGGCTATAAAACAAAACCGAATCTCTAATGAATCAATTTCAACCAAAAAAATTGCAATGTAAAATCAGGCTTAATGACCTGATTTTATTTTTACTTCCTAAAGAGAGTTGTTTAAAATCTAAGAACTAGTGATAGCTGGCTTTTCGAAATAATAAAAATAGCCTCCCAAGAGACTATTTATTTTTGGATCTACTTGAAGCGATAAATAACTGAATAACTGAAACAAGAATAATCACTGAGCAGATAAACCAGAATTGACTAATGTTTGGCAAGTTAAATTCGAAAAATTCACGTAAGATCGGAGCGCTAAAAATTACACCAGTGAAAATTAAAGTTCCAATAATCTATATTGTTCTACGAATGTTGTTGTTTTTTGAGGGCTTTGAGCCAAG
>CAUROE010000045.1:0-5243 GCA_963526465.1 uncultured Saccharimonas sp. (SeqCode) | reverse complement strand
CTTTAAGTGGTAATAAATGCGATTGGTGTAAAGAAGCTATCTACCACAATCTTTCTTACCATAGGTGTGAGTATGGAACTTGTCAAAAGAAATCTGGATGGTAATCATTATGATTAAACAAGTTAAAAAAATTCTTACAGCAACTATTGAGTGCCCAACTTGCGGACGAGAAACAAGCGACCGACCAGAACGGTGTAGTCATTGCGGTAATAAACTATAGGAGTTTTGATATGACTGAAAAATGTACAAAATGCCACGAGGTTCTTTGGTTCTACGCGGCAGACGACGCCCGTGGCAAAGTTATAAAGGTTTGCAAAAATCCTAATTGCACAATGTATAATTTTAAAGTTTCCTTTAGTGAACGATAATTAAATATATGAAAAAGGCGGCTCATTTGAACCGTCTTTTAGCTTAAATATAAGATGCGTGAACTCAGATTATTTTAGAGTGCTGAGTGTCAGCCAGTCTTCAGGAGTAGTTTTATTTTTAGCTTGAAGAGCCTGCTGCATTTTCCGTACTTATCGAGGAAGGCCCTGTATAACTTTTGGAAACTTTATATCCACCAGAGTCGGTAACTTCAACCGTAATATTTTGACCAGATTTATTAAACGTATAATCCGTTGAGAGTGTGTTTCCAGTTGGAAGAGCATTACTAATTGTTGCGCCATCAACCTTAACCACTACCGAAGTTATATCAAAATTCCCCTTTGCAATATTTATATTTATTCGATAAGTATTTGAATTTGCGTGCCTTGAGTATGAAACACTTGAGATAGATGGCTGTGAATCTGAACAGTTATGGATATTATCTTCTTCGTTTACATCATAACCTTCTGGCGCAGTTATTGTCTTCTTTTTAGAAACCGGGTCAGTTGTTTCAAAAACAGTTAGTTTAACTCGAGTAGATTCTGGTGTACATTTAGTTGCTTTCTTTTTCGAAATACTATCAAACTCAATTTCTCTTGAGACTGAACCAGTTTTATTTTTATCCCACCAAGATGGGCAAATATCATTCTTACCATTTATTGTACAGTTTCGAATTCCAGATGGTCTTTCAATTTTATCACCAGATCTCCATTTACCGTTAGAAGCGTAAACTTGATGGTGAACATCGCGCATATATTCATTAATTACTCTACGCACAGGGCTGTTATCAGGAGAGCGCAAAGCCCGACCATCATGGTTTCCGCTCCAAACACCTGTTGCAACTACAGGAGAATAACTCATCATCCAGGAGTCCTTGGCAGCACCTTTTCCGTTATCTGTTGTTCCAGTTTTCGAAGCTGTCCAAACCCCAGGAACCGTAAATCCATAACTTCGACTTTGACCACCAAACGTAGTTGTTCGAGCACTTGGATCAGCAAGAATATCAGTCAATTCATATGCGGCCTGCGAATCAATCACCTGTTTTGATTCATCTTTCCACTCAAAAATCTTTTGATTTGAAGAATTTTTAACTTCAGTAAAATATGTTAATTCTTTGTAAACACCACCTCGCGCAATAGATGCAAAAGCATTTGTGTGCTCATCCTGGTGAACCGAACATCCACCACCAATTGCTGCAGAAAGACCAGCATTACTATTTTTACAATAAGATTTATCACCAAGCTGCTGCGCAACACTCAAACCTTCATCAACACCAACAATACTCAACGCCTTAACTGCTGCAATATTTAAAGAGTTTCCAAGGCTGAATCTAATTGGTACACTACCGTAAAATTGCTTCGAAGCATTCCTTAGCTGACAAGCACCATATGTTCCATTACAATATTGCGAATCGATATTTTCGTCCTTCAAAATTGTTCCTGGTGTATAAACGGTATCCTTCTTGTTAAACAAAGCCGCATAATCGACAATAGGTTTAATACTTGAACCTGGGTCAAGAGATGAAGTTGAAGCATTGGTTTGACCATAGCCAGCTTTATTATAATCAACTGATCCAACTTGAGCAATAACTTGCCCAGTTGCAACATCAACAGATGTCATAGCAATATTATCAGCGCCACTAACATACAAAGTTTTAGCACCAGCATTAACGGCATTTTCAGCAATAGACTGAGCCTTTAAATCAACTGTAGTCTTAACAGTCAGGCCACCAGCACCAACAACCTTAACACCAAGCTTTTCTTCAAGTCTCTTTTTAACCTCTTGAACAAAATGTGGTGCCTTAATATTTGTATATTGATCTTTTTCTGGCTTAATTGTTGCAAGAATATCGAATTCTTTAGCTTCTTTTGCTTCTTTTTCAGTAATAAATCCACAAGAAACCATATCATTCAAAACTTTATGCTGACGCTCAATCAAGCTCTTATTATAGCTTACATTATATGGATTATAAACTGCTGGATTATTAGGGATAGAAGCTAATAATGCAGCCTCAGCCAAAGTTAAATCTTTCGAACTTTTACCAAAATAAGTTCGTGCACCAGATTCAACTCCGTTTCGGCGGCCACCATATGGAGATTCATTCAAATATAGTGAAAGAATTTGATCTTTATTATACATTTGTTCAACTTGAACCGCAAGAATCATCTCTTTAATTTTTCGTGGAATTCCGCTAAGTCCACGATCACTAGATTCATTAGAGAAATAAACCTGTTTAATAAGCTGTTGCGTCAAGGTTGAGCCACCCTGAGTTGCTCCACCTCTAAAGTTATTTACAAAAGCACGAATAATCGCAGTTAGATCAACACCCTTGTGCTTGTAAAAATCTCGGTCTTCAATAGCAACAGTTGCTTTTTTAACATAGTCTGAAATCTCAGAATTATCAACAACTAACTTATAATCACCAGAACCCTTATCCTCCCACAAAAGCTCACCATTTCTATCATAGTATTTCGAAACTGTAGTCTGAACTCTCTTAGCTAATTCTTCTGGCTTAATTTGATTTAAATCTTTCGAGACGTAGGCAAAAGCTGCTGCGATTCCGACCACAGCAATAACAATAAATACTGCGGAAATTTTTAAAGCCATAAATAAACCGCGCTTACTAAACCAATACTTTAAAACTCGTTTTGGATGAAGACGATAAAAAAATCTCTTCACTGGGTCTTTTGGTAGACTTGCAAGATACTCTGCTCGCTCACGAGCTTTCGAATCTTTCTTTTCTTTCCTTCGATGAGCCAAATTTGTGTATAAACTTAGGTTATTCTGTTTTTTTAGTGAACTCACTTTTTTTGAAGTAGTTCGTTTTTCAACAGATTCCCCATCTTTATTGAATATTCTTCTTCTATCCATATTACACTCAATTATACCGCAATTGCTTATGGTTTTCAAGATTTTTTGATTTTTATAATACTGGAAAAAAAGCTTTTTTTGTGTTAATATAGTTAATAATAAAATATAATAACGGGAGAGTAAATGAAGTTATCAGAAGAGCTGAAATGGCGTGGTTTCTGGAATCAAACCACTTTTCAAGATTCAAAAGTTTTAGATGGTGAAAAGCGAACTATCTATCTTGGTGCCGACCCTTCCGCTGACAGCCTTCATATTGGCCATTTAAGTGTTTATATGATGGTTAGGCGATTTCTTGATCATGGTCATAAAGTAGTTCTTCTAATTGGTGGTGGCACTGGAATGATTGGTGATATGCGCGATACTGAAGAGCGCCAACTCCTCTCGCCTGAAATAGTAGCTAAAAATACCGAGGCTCTCAAATCTCAGGTTTCGAAACTTTTTGCTGGGCAAGATTTTGAAGTTGTAAATAATGCGGATTGGCTTTCGAAAATAGAGTTAATACCTTTTTTACGTAATATTGGTAAAAACTTTAATATGGCGGAGTTAACAAGCCGAGATTTTTTCAAAAGTAGAGTAAATAATGGTAGCGGATTAAGTTTTGCGGAGTTTACATACACTCTTCTCCAAGGTTACGATTTTTGGTATTTATATAAAAATAACGGTGTTTCACTTCAAATCGGAGGAAGCGATCAGTGGGGAAATTTACTTTCTGGTGTAAATTTAATTCGAAAGAAAGAAGGTGCTGAAGTTTTTGCAATGACAGCACCACTCCTTATTAATCGTTCAACTGGCCGAAAATTTGGCAAGTCAGAAGGTGGGGCTTTATGGCTTGACGCTTCAAAAACATCACCATTCAAAATGTATCAATTCCTCCTTAACTCAGATGATCAAAGTGTTTTCGAATACTTAAAAATTCTAACAACACTTTCGAAAGAAGAGATTGAAACAATTGAAAAAAATCACCAGGAAAATCAGCACCTGCGAATTGCTCAAAAAGCATTGGCGAAGAATGTTGTAGAAATTGTTCATGGCGAAGAAGTTGCAAAAAATGTAATTTCTGCTACAGAAGTCCTCTTTGGCGGAAAAACTTTCGAAAATCTAACTAAAGCTGAAATCGAAGTATTAAAATATGAAATTCCTGTGGCTCCAAAAGATAAAACTGTTAGCGAAATATTGATAGAAATAAATTTTGCTAAAAGCAAAGGTGAGGCCAAAAGGTTAATTTCAGCAAATTCAATTTCATTTAACGGTAATAAACTTCAAGAGGATATTCAAATAACTGAAAAAGGTCTACTTAAAAAAGGCAAAAATAGTTTTATACTCATTGACTAGTAAAATAAAAATCGCTCAAATTTAATTGAGCGATTTTCTATAATTAAACTTTCTTTTCAAAACCTTTTTTAGCACCTTCGAAAGTATTTAGGGCACGTTTTTGAATTTTACCAGCTTCTTTTTTTGCATTTTCTACAACTTCACCAGTTTTACTTTTAGCACCTTCGGCAAATTCAGTAACTTTTTCTTTGGTTTCTTCAACAAATTCGCCTGCGTTTTCAGCAACTTCACCGGTTTTTTGCGTGGCTACATCAGCAACTTTTTTAGCTTTTAATTTTAAATCTTTTCGAGTTTCTTCACCACTTTTAGGAGCGGTTAAAATTCCAGCAACTACACCAACTAAAGCCCCAACAGCTAATCCTAGTCCAAATTTTTTACTCATTATTTTTTCTCCTTTTTAGTTTTAAATTTATTAAAAATGTCAAAAATTGTTTTTCCGATGATTATCGGTGAAGTCACCTGAGCGACATTTTGTGCGATTCCATCAATACTTGCCGTTATATTTTGCATTTTTTCTGCAACATCACCAATTTGGCGAGTTACACGAATTACTAGAATAAAAGTAACAATTCCAAGCGTGATGAAAACTGCAAGAGCTATAGAAAGAAAAACAACTAATATTTCTGCAGCCGAGCTCATTCTTCTCCTTTTTTAATTTTTTATTTTATTTATTT
>CAUROE010000044.1:0-5267 GCA_963526465.1 uncultured Saccharimonas sp. (SeqCode) | reverse complement strand
CCATTAAAATTACCTTTCGAAGTTCTTGCTCTGGCATTTTTGTAATTTTTTCAATCAGTTCACTTAGATCGGCACCTTTATTGCTTCCGCCAAGAATTAGAATTTTTGGCTTTTCGAAAGAATTTAGTGCAGCAATCGCACTACCCGGTGTGGTCGCAATTGAATCATCATAAAATCGCACGCCTTCAAACTCGCGAACAAATTTTAACCGATGTGGTAAACCTGTAAATTTCGAAAGCCCTTCTCGCCAAAAATCGAAGATCTCCTCAATTTCAAAACCCTTTTTACGCAAAAAATCGAAAGTTGCAATCATTGCAGCACAAGCATTTTTTTGATTATGTTCGCCTGGAATTTTCAAAATATCAGTTTCGAAGAGAGCTTCATCTCCCCATAAAAAATAGTTTTCTTGAATATGAGCTAAATTGTAATTCTGAAAAGGCTGGAGCTCTGCCTTGAGCTGACTTTTTAAGTTTTCAACATTTTTTAAAACTATTGGATTTTCAGCATTAAAAATAAAAAAATCATTCTCAGTTTGATTTTTAGCAATATTCATTTTTGCCGCCACATAATCTTCAAAGCAATGATCAACTTCAAGATTATTTAAAATTGCAATATGCGGCGATTTTTGAGCGTCCCAAAGCTGAAAACTGCTGAGCTCATAAATCACGGCATCATCTTTTTTAATTTTCGAAAGCTCATTAAGTGCTGGTAAGCCAATATTACCAACAAGATGAACCCTTAAACCAGCTGCACGCAAAATTTCAACGATAAAACTCGATACCGTTCCCTTGCCTTTTGAGCCGGTTACACCAATAATTGGTGCTGGGCATTTTTCGAAAAATAAATTTGTAACAGATGTAATTTTAGTATTTTTTGGCAAACGGCTAGGATTAACTGCGGGCGTTCGCACAATCAAATCTGCTTGAATTTTTGAAAAATCATGAAAATCACCAAAGAATTTAACGCCATTTGGTAGCTCAATTTTACTTTTTAGGTTCTCGTCATAAATTTCAAAAGTATTATTTTGATCGATACTTTTAAAATAATCATAAGCACTTTTCGCCTCTAGCCCAAAACCAATTAATGCAATTTTCATATTTCTCCTTTTCGAATTATTCACTTATTTAATTTTAGCACATTCAGCAAAGAAAAAACACCCCTCGCGGAGTGTTTTAGTTTTAATGACGCCTTCTATTTGGGTGATATGGATCACTTGCAGTTTGCCGAGGTTGAACATTTTGATTGCTATTATTTATTGGCTGGGAGGCTTGGCTAACTTGCGCTGCAGGCGCACTATACGTAACGGAGCTGGAACCGGAAACAGTAGCAGAAGCCCCACTCTGAGCTTGCTGTGAAGCTGAAGTTTGATAAGTCACTTCTACCTTTTGACTAGGAGAAGATTGAGTATTTGCAGAGCTATTGTTGCTTGTCGTAGCTGCAGCCGGCGCTGCTTGCGAAGTATGGGATTGAGCCAACTTTTGCATTGCCGCAAAATTAGCTTGCTGGTCTGGCGTTAGGGACATTGTTCCATTTGCATTAGCGGTAAGAGCTTGCTCGGCAATCTTACCCATATTCTGTGCTTGCGAAATCTTGCTTTGATTACCACTATTAAATGCGCTTTGCATTGCTTTAAACGCTTTGTTATCATTAACATTTGCGCTAGACATGTCAGACCAATCAGCCATTTGTTTAGCACTTGCACCTGAGTATGTTGAAATATCATTTTCGAAATCTTGAACAGATTTAATATTTCCTGAAGAAAAATCTTGCATAACTGCTTTTGCTGCGGCAGGATTAACTTTCTTGATATCACTACCTGCTTTTGATGCAATTTGAGCAGCAACAGATTTTCTTTGTTCAGCATCACCAATATTTAAAGCACTATTAGCAATACTGCTCATTGCAGCAGCTTGGCCCGCACCATTAAGACCCGATTTTGTTACCGCTTGTGAAAGAGCACTATACATTAAACCTTGTTGGACAGGATCGGAAACATTCGAAATTCTTGCAAGCTCAGAATTGACATTCGATACATTATTGCCAATCCCATCTGCCATAGCAGCAATCATTCCATCTGTCTGGCCCTTTTCAAAACTACTAATTTCAGCACCAAGTTGTGCTCTTCTTCGATAATCTGAGGGTGTAAGGTTCTTCTTTGCTTGAAGTTTTCGAAGTTCCTTGCGGTTTCTTCCGTATCGCTTTTCTACATATTTTGCTGCACGAGCTTTTTCACCGATAGCAATTCCACCAATGCTTCTTTTTGCCTCTTTCTCTCTTAGGGCTTTAGCCCAGTTAGAGTTCTGACCAACAGAATTAATTTTACCAGACATTCTATCAATAGCACCACGTAAATTTCCGCCAGTTAAGCCATCAATAAATGAAAGCACAGTTTTAATAACTGCAATAATTGCAAATAGTGATAGTATAGGTAAAACGCCGTAAATAGTTTTAAGCAATTCATCATCAGATACGCTATATAATAGATTAGAAACAAACAAGGCTCCACCCACCATTAATGAACAAATTGGGTAAATCATTAGCATATTTTTCATAAGCTTAGTCCACTTCTTGAAAATTCCCTCTGTATTTGGCAATAACCCTGCAACAAAAGCTAAAGGAGAAGTTACAACAAGAATAATAACAGCTGCTTCCCTTACCATTAATATAAATACTGTCATAACAACAGCAAATGCTGCAGATACAAGAAAAAGAAGAATTGTACTGCCCGCAACAAGAGTAGCTGTTACTCCGGCTGCAATAAGTGCACCTATTTTTGCATGACCTGTTAGAATACCTTCAACAGGAGACTGCCCCGTTTGAGCATCGCTCGAAAAATCCCATCTACCATTATCTGATAGCCACTTAAATAAGGTACTACCAACGATATTTGAAATATCAATAGCAATTACAACAATATACCAAGAAATATTAACTAAAATTGCATAAATAATAATTTTTGGTAGCATCTTCTTAATGCCGTAGTTAGAAATCCCTGCACTAGTTACTTGTGAAAAAATTATTATTGCAATCATAATTACAAAAAATATGTTTGCAATATCCCTAAATGTTACCCAGTGCTTAAATGCTTTTTGCCCCTTTCCAGAATTTGAAAAAAGTTGATCGGATTTAATATTTAAGAAATTTGTTTGCATGAAATTATATAAACTAACAACAACACCAGTTGAAGCACGAACAATCGGGCAAACTATCCAACCGACCCATTCAAGATCGCAGGAATTTTTATCTTTATTGGATTCCTTAGTTTCTTTATCCATTTCTTCAATTGCAGCTTTGGCTTCATCGTTCTTTTTAGTCCAATCGCCATCATTTGTTGCGGGAGAATAATTACATTTTTTCTTGAGCTCATTAAGTTTCTTCTCGTCAACACCAGCCGCTTTAGCCTTTTTGTACGCCTCTTCACATTTAATTCTATCGTTATTAGCTGTATTATTTCTTACGTCCTGTTGAGTTTTGTCTGTTGTAGGCTGCGAAGATCTACCAGTTGGGGTTGTAGGAACAACCTGATTGTCTTTTTTTCTTTTTTCCTCTATTTCCCTATTTCTCTTTTCTTCTTCCGCCTTTTTCTTAACTTCATCAGGCGTAACAAAATTACTATTAGGATTAGTCAAATCAATAGCATTTGCAAAATTATTACTAAAAAAAGAAAAAAATACTAAAAAAATAACTATCAAAACTTTTTTATTTTTCAACCCAACCCAAAATCTTTTCATAATGCTTATATTTAATCACAAAAAAGCAAAAAAATCAATATAGTTATGCTTTTTACTACAAAAAAGTAGCTTACATTTTTTGCAAGCTACTTTTTGAAAATCTGCTTTATAGAAAGGTGCGGCTTTACCAACCGCCACCTCCGCCTCCGCCGGCACCGCCACCAGAGAATCCGCCGCCTCCACCAGAACTACTCGAACTTGGCGCGGAATAACTGTTCATTGCACTATTAAAGCTATTCAAACTGTTCGAAAATACCATAGCATTAAACGCTGTTGAGCCAACATACCAATCTGGTAGATAGTCTTCATCTTGAAATTGTAATTCAAGTACCTTCGCCCAAGATTTCTCTAGCCCAAACAACGCTGCCCAAGGTAAAAGTTTTTCATAAAGTTTTACGCGAGAGCCCCCAAATTCAGTCTGGAATCTTTCAGAATTCTGCAAACTTTGTGAGAACATTAATCGTTCGCTTTCTGCCACCGAAATATAAAGTTTCAAACCTTCAAGATAATTCTTTGCTTCAAAACCTTTTTGAGATGGAATTTTTATATTTGAAATAGTAAATATTAAAATTGAAAGTGCGACAGTTGCAATGAAAGAAAATATAACTACCGTAAACCAAGGCGAAATAGTTGAAATAAAATTAACCAATATTCCATTTGCGAAAAACAATACTACAGATAAAATGATCACTCCACCAGCAAAAAACTGAGAATTGCTAAAAACCGCTGGCTTTTCTTGAACATAGTAAGAAGTTCCGCTAAATGCAGAATTCAAAACTTTCGAAGAAATATCAGAGGCTTGCGTGCTGCTCATTTGTTTAGATAAATCAATTTCAGTTTTACTTCTGAAAAATGAATTTAATAATGAAAGCATATCTTGATTCAAATTATCTCGATTTAATAGTTGAATTGTATAGCTCTTTTTCTCGCCACCCAAAAAGCCCTTTGAAGTTTTTTCAACAATCTGAATATTGCCATTCACCGCAAAAAATAGCATTGCAGCAGTAAGTTTTTTATTTGATTTTACTAAGTTCCCCGCATCCAAAATATCTAATTCTTTAATTTTTGGCGGCAAATATTGCGGAACAACCGCTTTCGAAACCCTGCTCTCTCTCTTAACTGAATTATATTTTAAAATAACCCGAATAGCAAAGAATAATGTAATTACTGCTAAAATTAATGCCAAAATTCCAAAAATTATTGTATTTACATCGATACCGCTCACCTCTGGTTGAGCAAATTTACTATTAAAGTCAATTTCAAATGTTAAATTCTCGCCAGCTTGAACATCTTTTTGCGAGAACTTAAAAACCCCCTCTTCTAACTTACGTTCAAAAGTATTGCATATTTCAGGTGAGCCTTGTATTCCAGCAAAACATTTTACCGTACCATTAAATTCTTTCAAAACTGATGAATCTAAATTAACTGTTGCAATAACTTCATTAAAAGGTCGTTTCCACTGAGTTCCATTGGTGTTCATAATCAATTTTTGTACATTACCATCTGTTAACAGTAGATTTTTAAACCGATATTTTA
>CAUROE010000043.1:0-5506 GCA_963526465.1 uncultured Saccharimonas sp. (SeqCode) | reverse complement strand
TTTCAAAACTGATGAATCTAAATTAACTGTTGCAATAACGTCATTAACAGGTCGTTTCCACTGAGTTCCATTGGTGTTCATATTCAATTTTTGTACATTACCATCTGTTAACAGTAGATTTTTAAACCGATATTTTAGCTGATATTTATGTCTTCCATAAACGAAACTTCCGCTTTCACCAATTCGAAATACGATATTTCCGTCACTTTCATAAGTTGAATATGAAACTTTTTTACCATCCATCTCAATTTCAGCTTTACCATCAAAAATAGTTTTACCATTAAAAAACCGCGGAATTGCACGCTCGATTCCGTGATTTATGCCATCACGGATAAAATATGTCGAAATATTTTCAGTAATTTCAAGATTCGTATTTCCTTTTTGGTCGGCGCTAAAATTATATTTTGCATCAAACTTCGAAAAAATAATATTATTATTTTTTATTCGCAGCTCAGCTTCTTCAGCATCACGATTCCGCCGTCTTCTAGCAAAAGCTTGATTTGAAAAACTACTAAAAGTAAAACTAAAAGCCAAAACCGCCACTAAAAATAGTGGCATAATTTTGGTGATTTTTCGAATAAAATTATTTTGTAATTTCATTGTCAGTTGTTCCTGCATTTTTAAAATTAATTAAATTCTCAGTTGACATTTTTACCATATTTTGTACAGCAACATCTGTATTAAACGCAACGTGTGGAGTAATAATAACATTCGGAAAGTTCGCTAAATCACGATAAACAGCATCCTTAATAATTTTTCCACTCAAATCTTTTCGAATTAGACTCTTTTCATGCTCAAAAACATCAAGGCCGGCTGCTGCAACTTTTCCGCTCACCAAAGCATCTCGCAAATCTTTGGAGTTAATGTGTCCACCACGCGCAGTGTTGACAATGACTACGCCATCTTTCATTTTCGAAATGCTTTCTGCATTAATAATGTGGCGATTTTCTGGTGTTAAAGGAATATGAAGTGAAATTAAATCACTTTCTGCAAAAACTTCATCTAAGCTTTTATATTCCAAAATTTCATGAGCAGAATCATTCTCGAAAGTATCATAAGCAATTATTTTTGCGCCAAAAGCTTTAAAAGCCTTTGCGGTCGTTAAGCCAATATGACCCACACCGATAATTCCAATGGTCATTGTATTAAGTTCGCGACCCATCAAATTATCTACCGAAAAGTTCTGATTTTTAGCGCGCGAAAGACAAAGTGGGATTTTTCGAATTGTTGCTAGTGCCAATGCAACAGCAAATTCAGCAATTGCGCTTGGCGAATATTGCGGCACGTTCGAAATTTTAATACCGAAACTTTTAGCTTTTTCAATATCAATTCCATCAAACCCGGCCGTTCGAACAGTAAAATAAGAAATCCCCATTTCTGAAAGAGTTTCCCAAACATCATTGAGTTCTTCGCTTGAAGTATAAGATGAAACCGCGTCAAAACCTTCAGCCAGTTTTACAGTTTCAGCGTTTAAATCTTTTGGAGTTGTAGCATATTCAATACCAAACTGCTCCGCGAATTTTTCGAAATATTGGAGCTCATCTTTTCGTACACTATAAGCAATAATTTTCATACATCAATTATAATGCTTATACTTATTTTTTTCAAGAGCTGAGATTATTTTACAAATTTTTCAAAAAGTTCTTCTCTTGAGAGCAATTCAACTTCACAATTTGCACGCTTTACAACTTCAAATTTTCCGCTTTCAAGCAAACGATCAGAAATTGTCAACCGATACGGAATACCCATTAATTCGGCGTCGGCAAATTTTTGGCCTGGGCGAAGATTGCGGTCATCAAACAGAACCTCAATTCCCTTTTTCAAAAATTCATTATAAATTTCTTCTGCTAATTCTTGCGATTTTTCACCAATTTGTACAAGGTAAATTTTTGCTGGAGCAATATTTTCTGGCCAAATTAAACCTTTTTCATCACTAAATTTTTCAGCAATAACACCCATCACACGGGTGATTCCAATTCCGTAAGATCCCATCCAAGCTGATTTTCGTTCGCCATTTTTACCAGTGAAATAAAGCCCCATTTCATCAGTTTTTTGCGTACCAAAGTTAAAGATATTTCCGACTTCTGCCGTTTTAACCTTTTCTAATCCTTCTCTTGAACTAATTTCGCCAGCTTCAATTGCTTGGTCTAAAATTTCTTCGTTAAAAGCAAGAGTTTTTTCGCCATCGCGCTTCAAATAAACATAATCTTCACCGGCATCACAAATTGTTTGAAATTCGTGGCTGAATTTCGTAAATGCTCCGCCACTAGCAAATGTCACAAAAGTATCTTCACCCAAACCGAGGCGTTCGAAAATTCGTTCATAAGCTTTTGAAACTTTGGCGTAATATGCTTCCAAGTCTTCTTTAGTTTCGTGAATAGAATATAAATCTTTCATCAAAAATTCGCGACCGCGCATAATTCCACTTTTTGCACGGAGCTCGTTTCGCATTTTATTTTGGAATTGAAAAACCGAAACCGGCAAATCTTTATAAGATTGAATATGATTCTTAAGCATTTCAACAATTGGTTCTTCGTGGCTCCAGCCTAGTCCAATCTCTGTCTTATCTTTCAGATTGGTTTTAAACCAAACATCTACAACATCATCGCTCCAGCGAGTTGTGCGTTCCCAAATTTCACGGCGTTGAAGCGTTGTCATTAAAATCTCATTTGCGTCGATTTTTTCAAGCTCTTCACGCACAATTTTTTTAATATTTTCTAACACTTTAAAACCAAGTGGTAAATAATCGTAAGCACCCGCCATTTCTTTATGAACAAATCCGGCTTTAATTAAAAGTTGCGCATTCTTAGCTTCTTCACCAGATGGAACCGTTTTACTTGTTTTTGTATATAATTTCGATAATCGCATAAAATCTCCTTTTCGAAAAATAAAACTCGGCTGAATTGGCCAACCGAGCTTTAAAAATTAGTTAATTTCTGTAATTTCGTATTTGATTACACCTTTTGGCGTTGTAATATCTACTTCTTCGCCGAGCTTTTTACCCATAATCTGTTGACCGATTGGTGATTCATTCGAAATCTTACCCTCAAGGGGGTTTGCCTCAACCGCACCAACCATTGTATATTTTACCTCTTTACCGTTTTCTAGGTTTTTTAAGCTAACTTGATTCCCAAGAGATACAACACCCTTTTCACCACTACCAATAATCACAGCATTTTGCAAAATGTTTTCAATTTCCATAATTCGTGATTCTGCTAAAGCTTGTTTTTTGCGAGCAGCATCATATTCTGAATTTTCACGCAAATCACCAAAATCGCGCGCAGTAGCAACTTCTTCTGAAATTTCTTTACGTTGCGAAATCAAAAGCTCTAGTTCAGCTTCGAGTTCTTTTTTTCCTATTTTTGTAATATTAAATTCTTGTTTCATAAAATAAAAATCCTCTAAATAAGTCTTATAATTATATCAAAGTTTTTAATTCAAGTCAACGCTAAGCTTGAAAGAATTGAATAGTTTGCAAAACATAAAGCAGAAAGAAAGCAATCCCATTTTTAATCATATGAATCACAATCCCCGACCAAATTGTTTGCGTCCATTTTTCACGAATAAAGCACATCACAACGCTCATTACAAATACCGTTACGCCAACATTCATTTGAAAATGCACAAATCCAAAAAGTAAACTCGTTATAAAAATTGCAAGTGGAACATTCACTTTTCGAAGTTGGCCATAAATTATTCCACGAAAAATCAATTCTTCAAAAACCGGCGCAATCACAACAATTGAAATAAAAGCTAGCAAAAATTGCCAAGAATGAATCATTCCGCTGCGTTGAAAAGCTAAATCTTGAACCTGCAATTTATCAAAATTAAGAATATTCGGCAAAAAATCTAACAAAACGCCAGAAACAATCATCGAGGCTACAAAGCCTAAAATTGCCAAACCTAAATCTTGCCAAGTAATCACACCCTTTAAAGCAATATCATCTTTCGAAATCTTCTGCTTAAAAAGTTTGGTCGGGATAAAATATACCATCGCAAGCATTAATCCAAGAAATAATGCTGAATAAATTGTAGTGGTAATCGTGTTTGAAGCTGCATTTCGATAGCCTACATCATTATTCCAAAAAATTAAAGTGAGAGAAAGTCGAATTATTACAGCTGCAAAATAACTTGCTGCAAAATATGACAGAATTGGAAAAATTATCCAAAAAATAATTTTTAAAGGCTTTTTTGAAAGCATTTCCTCATTCTTTTTTTGAAGTTTTAAAAATATATTTTTAAATTTATTCTTCATACTTAACCTCTAAAAATCTTCGTAAAATCTAGAAAAATAATCAAAAGCGAAAGCCCCATTAAAAACATAAAACTCCAGCCGTTAATATTTTCTTCAGTCTCTTTTGAGAGTGGCTTTCTGAGCAAAATTCGAAAAATGAAAGTCATTAGCCAACGACCACCGTCAAGCGCAGGAATTGGCAGAACATTCATACACGCTAAACTAATTGAAATAATTGCAGTCAGCATTAAGATCATATCAGGTCCCATCGAGATGATGTTTGGGAAGATTCCACCAATCACTAAAATTGGCCCAGAAACACTTTCACCTGCTTTCGAAAGTTGAGAATTTGCTTTCTGCTGTGATTGCGGATTTGGAATTATTTTTTCGAAAACCCCGCCAAAAAAGTTCATAAAAAGTTCGCCAACACCTTTAAAAGTTTCGCCCGTAAATTGAATTGTTGTGCCAAGACCAATAATCGGTGCGCTCCAAGTTGCATGAATTTTTTGTATTCCATCAGTCAAAAATGCGCCCAAAAAACCATTTTTATTATTTTTATTTAATTTAATATCTTTTGAAAAAAATTGATTGCCACGCTGAATTTTTAAATTCACGCTTTTGCCAGCATTACTACGCAAATCTTCTTTAACGGTAGCTGAATTATCAACTTTTTTACCATTAAATTCCAAAATTATGTCTTTTTTTTGCAAACCAGCTTTTTGTGCAGGCGAATCGTTTGAAACCTGTGAAACCTGCACGCCACCGCCAGAAATTCGAGCATCAGAGCTCAAATAAAACTGATTCGAAATTAACTTTGGCATTCCAAAGATCGACAGAATCGTAAAAATAACAAAAGCAACTAGCCAATTCATTGCAACACCGGCAAATAAAATTTGAGTTTTTGCCCAAAAACTTGCCGCACCATAATCACCTTTTTTAGAATCTGAATCGTGTTCCCCCTTCAACCGAACAAAACCGCCCAGCGGAATCGCACCAATCGAAATTTTTGTGCTTTTTGATAGAATTTTGTTAGTTTTTGCTCTAAAACTTTTAATTCTTGGCGGAAAACCGATTGCGTATTCTTTAAGTTTTACACCGTTTTTCTTAGCCGCAAGCGCGTGACCAAGTTCATGTATTGCAACCAAAAAAGTTAGCGAAATTAAACCAATAATTATCCCAACAACTAAATTCAAAATCTCCATCCTACCCTTTCGAAAGTCCTTAAATTGCCTTTTGCCAGCACAACTTTGTGCGCTAGCAAAAAACAATTTA
>CAUROE010000042.1:0-5619 GCA_963526465.1 uncultured Saccharimonas sp. (SeqCode) | reverse complement strand
CGTTTTATACGTTAAGTATTTTAGCGATTTTAATTCATGCGTTGATTTATTTTATCTTCCCAAAAATCTACCTTGAAACCCGCAAGCAAGAAATTACCCAAAAAGCAGACCAAATCACCAAGAATATCCAAGGAAAAAATATCGAAAGCATCAAGCAAATACTTGAGCTGTATTCTAAAAGCAGCAAAGTTAAAGCTTTCATGAAAGATAACGACCATCTAAATGAGATTAAAATCGATAATCAGATTGAGGCGGATCTGACCAGCAACAATAACTCTTTAGTTATTGAAGATAGAGAAGTGCAGACTGACTCTAACAAAAAAATATTGGTTAAATTCATATCAACAACAGATATGAATAAAGACGCAAAAGAGCTAACTTTCCAGTTCTTGCCAATTTCAATTTTTTTTTCTTTTATTTTTTCAATTATCGTTTCATTAATTTACGCCAAAATCATCACCAAGAATATCAACGAAATCAAAACTACAACTACTCAAATGATGAAACTTAACCGAAATGCCAAGCTGAAAGTTAATTCCACAAATGAAGTTGGCGCTCTAAAAAGCCAAATAAATGATTTATATTCAACACTTCTAAAATCAATTGACGGCCTAGAAATCAAAAATCAAGAAATCACTAAACTTGAAAAACTAAAAAGCGAGTTTTTTAGAGGGGCTTCCCACGAACTAAAAACCCCTTTAGCGAGCCTTAAAATAATTCTCGAAAATATGAAATATAGCATTGGCAGATACAAAAACAAAGAGGAATCTATTGAAGATTGTCTTGATATTGTTGATCAATTAGCTCAAAATATTGCTCAAATATTATCAACCTCCTCATTCGAAAATCTAAAAAATGACGAAAAGTTTATAAATATCAATAAAGTGTTACAAAAGGTTTTAGATAACTATAAATTATTAGCCGAACAAAAAAATATCTCAATAGATAATCAGCTAAGTCAAGAAGAAATTTATATTGGCGAAACAGCACTAGAAATTATTCTTTCAAATTTAGTGAGCAATGCTGTAAAACATTCCGACCAAAACGGTCAAATAAATATTGGCGTCAAGAATAACTGGTTTTATATTGAAAATTCAAATCAGAAGATCAAAGACAACAAAAACACTAAAATTTTCGAAACAAATTTTGACCTAAATAAAGAAAAAGGTAGCGGATTCGGACTTTATATCGTTAAAAATATTTTAACAAATTATAAAATTAAATATAAAATAAAAAAGAGCAAGATTGGTATAAAATTTTTAATTGATTTGTCAAAAAAATAGCTTACGTTATTATCCTTAAAATTTTATACTTAAGCTTATTTTTAACACGCTTGGTTGAAAAAAATAGCTGAAAATGTTATAATTTTTAAGATGGAAAAGCCAAAAACTTCTGCTAAAAATATTGTTAATCGTCGAGCGCGATTCGATTATGAACTCGGCGACGAGCTTGTTGCCGGAATGAGCTTGCGTGGAGTTGAAGTTCGTGCGGTGCGTGATGGCCGTGTTAGTTTAAAAGGCGCTTTCGTAACTCTTCGAAACGGACGAAAAGGTGAAGAGCTTTGGCTCAATAATGCAAGTTTTTCACTCAAAAATCAGGGCGAGGGAATTTCGAAAGCCGACACTATTGATACTTCGCCAAAAAAGCTACTCGCAACTCGCAAACAGATTGAGGATTTTTCGAGCCAAAAGAAGGCAGGTTTCACGATTGTGCCAGTTAAAATTTTAGCCGAAGGTCGCTTTATTAAAATTGTAATCGCACTCGGAAAAGGTAAAAAACAATATGACAAGCGTGAAACTTTAAAACGTCGCCAATCTGAACGCGAAAATGCGAGAATGTTAAAGAGGTATTAGATGAAAATTTTTTCTTGGAATGTTAATGGAATTCGTGCAGTCGAAAAAAAAAGGAATTTAGCGGAATTTTTAAGCCTAAAAAATCCCGATATCGCATGTTTTCAAGAGATAAAAATTGACGAAACACAAATTTCGAAAGAGAACTTTGACAAAAAATATCCTGAATATTTTAAATTTTACTCTCACGCCGAACGAAAAGGTTATGCGGGAACAGCAATATGGTCAAAGCAAAAACCACAAGCAATTTTGCGAAATTTTCCAAAAAAAATTTTAGAAAATTTTGAACTTAGTGATAATTTTGGCGATGCCACAACCGAAGGGCGAATTTGTGCTGCAAAATTTAATAATTTTTGGCTAATTACAGTTTATACTCCAAACACTAAAAACGATTTGGGCCGCTTAAAATTGCGAGAAAATTGGGATGCAGCTTTTTTGGCTTTTTCGAAAGGCTTAGAAAATGGCGATTTTTCAAAAGAAGATTTTGTAGAAAATTTAGAAATTATTGAAGAAAATCCACAAGATATTTTCAAGCCAAGTTCGGTTATCTTTTGTGGTGACTTAAATGTTGCGCACGAGGAAATTGACCTTTCAAACCCAAAAGCTAATCGCGGAAAACATGGTTTTACAGATGAAGAGCGACTTGGATTTTCTAATTTCTTAAAAGCCGATCTATTCGATATTTTTCGAAATCAAAACCCCGAAAAGGCCGAAATTTACACTTGGTGGAGTCATTTTGCAAAATCTCGCGAACGAAATGTTGGCTGGCGGATTGACTATTTTGTTGTCTCAAAATTATTAAATTCAGAAAAAAATAAAGCCGAAATTCATAACGAAATTATAGGGAGCGATCATTGTCCAATTTCGCTGGAGCTTAAAGATGTTTGATTTTTGGAAAGTTCAATCTTCGAAATTACTTTTTCCTGAAATTGCTTGGAATAAACCCGAGCAAAAAACGCATGCAGGCAAACTTTTGATTATTGGTGGCGGGGCAGGGGCTTTTCGCGGACTCGCAACTTCCCACCAAACTGCTTTAAAGACCGGTGTTGGAGAGGTTCGAATTTTATTACCAGACAGTTTGAAAAAAGACATTAAAATTAATTCAAGTGAGCTAATCTTTGCAAAAAGTAATCTTTCTGGTGGATTTTCGAATGAAGCTTGGGCGGATTTTAAAGCTGGAGAAGAGTGGGCAGATTCTATTTTATTTATTGGAGACACGAACAAAAACTCCGAAACGGCAATTCTTTTCGAAAAATTTATTCTTGAAAGCGAGAAACCTATTTTTATTACTCGCGATGCGGTCGACATTTTACTTGATTCTTTTAGTGAGATTTTATTAAAAGAAAATATAAGTATCTTGGCAAGCTTTGCACAACTTCAAAAGATTTTTTCGAAAGTTTTTTACCCAAAAGTTCTAACTTTCTCGATGAATCTTTCGAATATTGTTGAAGTTCTGCATAAATTTACGCTTTCTTATCCTGCTCAAATTTTAACTTTAAATAACGAAAATTTTATTATTTCTGAAAATGGTGAAGTTTTTTCATCTCCGCTAAATTCTAATGTAAACCTGGGAAAGCTTTCACCTATTCAAATCTGGTCGGGTGAAATTCCTACAAAAATTGCGGTTTGGCAAATTTGGAATAAAAACCAGAGGTCAAAAGCTGCGATCACAGCAATATCATCTTGATTTTTAAAAACATAAGTATTATAATTGAATTTATAATACGAGATTTTTATGATTGAAATGAAGAAAACTCGCCAAGATAAAGCCGAGAAAAATATTGAAAGAATAGAGAAAAATCCTCAAAAAGAGAAAGCTTTATTAGAAAATCCTAAAAAATCACGTTTTTCACTTTCGAAATTATCAAAAAAACAAAAAATTAGTTTAATTATTGGTATAATATTTCTAATTTTGGTTATTGTTTTTAGTTTTTTGTTCTTTTTTAGAAAACCAGAAAGCGCACCCGTGAAAAATCCAGCCCCAAAAAGCCAAAAAACTGAGCCAAAAAAGAAAGCTAAACCAGAAAAATTTTATTCAAAATTATCTGGAATTGAAGTTTCTGAAAAATCGCTCGAAAACGCACCAGTTTTTAGTGTCATGATCGAAAATTCGATTCCAGCAAGACCGCAATCTGGGCTAAGCCAAGCTGAGGTTGTTTTTGAAGCAATTGCTGAAGGTGGGATTACACGTTTTTTGGCTCTATATCAGCAAAATAAGCCTGAATTATTAGGACCCGTTAGGAGTGTCCGTGGTTATTATATTGATTGGGCTTCAGGATTTGATGCCTCGATTGCCCATGTTGGCGGGCCAGGAGATGCTTTAGCAAGAATGCGAGATGGTAAGCATAAAGATATGGATGAATTCTTAAACACACAGACCTTTTGGCGTTCAAAAAATCGCTATGCGCCTCATAATGTCTACACGAATTTTACAAATTTATCAACATTAAGCTCTTCGAAGGGTTGGAATTCTTCGAATTTTGAAGGTTTTAGTCGAAAAGAAGATTCACCAGCAAAAGATAAAAATGCAACCCAAATTCAGGTTAATATTTCAGGTTTTTCTTATAATTCAACCTATGTTTACCGAGAAAACTGTAATTGCTATCTGCGAAGTCAGGCCGGAGTTGCACATACAGATGCAAATGGAACTCAAATCTCAATGAAAACCCTAATTGTTTTAAAAATGGAAAACGGGCTAGCTGCAGACAGATATCATAATGTCTACGGAAATATTGGGAGTGGAGTAGCGATTGTATTTCAAGATGGAGTAGCTCAAGAGGTGAAATGGGTAAAATCAAGCGAAAGCTCCCCATTGATTTTACAAAATAATGATGGTTCACATTTTAAAATAAATCGAGGCCAATCTTGGATTGTTGCGGTTGGAAATTCAACGGGCTCAATAGGCTGGCAGTAAACACGTATTCTATTTTTGTTCGCTTTTTGTTTGAGATTTTGGGCTAACATTTTAATTTTCACATAGGCTGTTAGTCCTCATTTAGAAAGTTATCAATTTTATCTGATTGCGAAATTGATTTGATAGCATCCATAAGACCAAATTTATCTTTTTTATCAACAAAATAATCAATTTCTAAACCATTTTTGAATCGAAGAGTAAGAATAGTAAAATAATTTCCAGATTTTTCAGATTTTTGAGTTCGAAGTGCTACACGGGAAACTGCTGAAATGATATTGTCTTGATTTAAAATTTTTTCTTGCATAATTTATTTTTTTCTCCTTGAAAATTATATTTTTTTAATTACAAAAACATAATAGCATAGTCAAAAAGGAAATACAAGAAGTGTCGCACAATATATCAAGTAGGAACATAATAAAAAATAGTGTAATATTTACACTATTTTATAATTATTTATGCAAAGTAGAGAAGAAAGGTGATAATTTAAAATACAAAAAAGCTAAAACCGCAATAGTAATAAATAGCTGAATAATAACTACAACCGCTATAGTTGTAACATTAGCTTGAATATTTCGTTGAATTTTATATTGAGCCTCTAGATAGTCTTTTTCAGTGAATTCATCATTGTTCATATTTTAATTATACATCAAGAATAAGCTTATTTCAATGAATTGAAATAAGGAGTTATAACTTAACAAGTTAAGATATAACTGTTATATTTTTATATTAAATTTTCGGCGTTTTAAAGTGAGATTTACTTTATTTGCAAAGTCTAAAAAATTAAAATACTCACTATTTTTAGGTATTATATAAACTTTATGATAGTCGTATTTTGAAAAAAGATAAATTTTAGGT
>CAUROE010000041.1:0-5734 GCA_963526465.1 uncultured Saccharimonas sp. (SeqCode) | reverse complement strand
TTCTTGTGAAATCGAAAATAGCTTTGGTCAAATTATCTTTTGCTAACTCCTCGTCACCTTTCTCCATTTTAACGGCGTTTTTCCAGGTAGCGATGTCGCGACTGATTGAAGTTTATAAATTGCTCATATCAAGAGCCTCCTATATAAATTTCTTATTCCAAAAGAGGAATACTATGTTATGATTATAACAAATTTTTCTATTTTGTCAAATCGTGGTATAATATAAACAATGGCTATTGAAAGAATTATTGATGCAAACTTACATGATGACGAACCGCAAGAACAGCAGGTGGAGATTTCTTTACGCCCAACGAATTTTGATGAATATGTTGGCCAAGAACGACTGAAAAAAAACTTAAAACTTGCAATTGAAGCTTCAAAAAAGCGTGGTGAAAATATTGATCATGTGCTTCTTTATGGTCCTCCAGGGTTGGGAAAAACTACAATGGCGAATGTGATCGCGCGTGAAATGGGCGCAAATATTCGAATTACATCTGGCCCAGCAATTGAAAAAGCTGGTGATTTAGCTTCGATTGTAACAAATTTACAAGATGGTGATATTCTTTTCATTGATGAAATTCACCGAATGCCACGCGCTGTTGAAGAAATTCTTTATTCCGCGATGGAAGATTTCAAACTTGATATTGTGATCGGTAAAGGTCCAGCCGCACGCTCGGTTCGGTTAGATTTGCCACATTTTACGGTTATTGGAGCAACCACCAGAACAGGAAGTCTAGCAGCGCCACTCCGGGACCGTTTTGGCCATATTTATAGATTGGAATTTTATACACCAGAAGAGATTTCGAAAATTATTTTACGTTCAAGTAAAATTTTGGGGAGCAAAATTCAAGATGAAGCTTCGAAAATTCTATCAACGAGAGCAAGGCTAACTCCACGAATCGCAAACCGAATTTTAAAGCGGGTTCGCGATTATGCTGATGTTAATGGTGATGGAATTATTGATTCGAAAACTGCTCAAAATGCTTTAAAAATGCTTGAAATTGATGAACTAGGGCTCGACGCAGCAGATAGAAATCTATTAAATTCGGTGATTGAAAATTACGGAACGCGGCCAGTTGGCTTAAATACAATGGCAGCATTAACTGGTGATGAAACTGCAACAATCGAAGATTTTTATGAACCGTATCTGATGCAGATTGGTTTTTTGCAACGAACTCCTCGTGGAAGAATTATCACCAAAAAAGCATTTGAACATTTAGGAAAGGAATTTAAAGATGAATGATAAGCAAAGCTTGGCGCAAAAATTTGAAGAAAAAATCGCACAAAATGGGCAGAATTTAACTTTCGAAAACAACTTGGGGGCTCCAATTCAAGTTCAGCCAGTCATGCAAGTAGAAGTTCCTGTTGGTGATCCACGCGTAATTAAAACTCGCCACGAACAATCTGTAAAAACTTATCCAGATATCACTGTTGATGAAGATGAATATGTGGTTCTTTCGATGCGCCGTCATTCACTCGGCTATCTTTTAAATATTATTTTTAGTGCATTTATTGGTGTTTTACTAATTAGTGCGTGGATTATTATCTGTTTTATGCCGAATCCGCTACCAATTCCTGCAAACTTTAAACCGCAAATTTCTTTGATTTTTGGCTCAATTACACTACTTTTAATTATATTGACTTATGTTAATTATGTTGTGTATCGAGCGAATCGATTCGTGATTACGAACGAACGTGCAATTCAATGGATTTCGAATACGATTATGAGCCAAAAAAAGCAGGTGATTAACCTTGAATCGATTGAAGATATTTCTTATTCTCGAGAGGGAATTTTGCAACATTTGTTTGATTATGGAACTGTTAAATTGAGCACTGTTGGCGATGAATCAACTTACACTTTTCCATTTTCACCAAATCCAGACAAAAAAGCAGAATTTTTAAGTGATATTGTTGAAGCTACTCGTGAAAATCAAATGCTTTCTGATAAACTTTTTGAAGAAGGTATAAAAATGAGTGTAAAATAATAAAAAACGGCTTTCAAAAATTTGTGAGCCGTTTTTTAATATTTAATTTCGAGATTTTTTAATAAAATCACCTTCTTTTTCTAATTTTGCTCGAAGTGTGAATTTTTTGCATTTACCGTTTTCACAGTTGGTTGGTTCGTAGTGGTATTCACTTTTTTCTTCATTAATTATAATTCCAGAAGGGTCGGTTAAGAGATTTGGTTCAATACCTTTAACAACATCTTCGTTGATTTTTTCAGGATAATAGCCATTTTTCTTATAATAAACTTCTTCCAAATTATAATAAATTTCATTAATCGAAAGTTTTCGAATTTGATCGCGTTGAGCTGCGAGAAGTTCGAATCTTTGTATTGTAAAAATTACGCCAACGACAATTAAAAATATAATTACAACACAAATTTCAATAACTGTAAAACCAGATTTTTTCTTCATATATTTTTATTATATCACAATTTATTTTTTTGGTCTAATCAGTTTGAATTTGTTAGAAAAGTATGATAAAATTTGTTTTATTACTATTTTAAAAATTAGTAAAGTAAAATTAGGGGGGTGAAGAAAAATGATTAAAATTCCAATCGGTAAAGATGCTGATGGTAATACAGTTTGCGTTAACTTTATACAATTAGACCCAAGATTTGGTACTCTTACTAATAAAACATTAGCTGCAATCCAAACTGAAATTATAAAAGAGGAACGCAAAGAATTAGCAAAACAGAAGGGTGCGATAGTTTTTTAATTATTTTTAAGGTTCACTTTGAGCCTTTTTCTTTTTCAAAAAATAACCTTGAACATTTTGCTAAAAAATGTTAAAATAAAGATATTATTTTAAGGAGAAAATTTTATGGCTAAAGCAAAAAAAACAGATATAGGAATGGCTGAAGATGGTAAAAAACAAGCGCTAGATTTAGCGATTGCACAAATTTCGAAACAATTCGGCGATGGTTCAATTATGAAGCTTGGCGAAAATCATAAAGTTGATGTTGAGCTTCTACCTTCAGGATGTTTGAGCCTAGATATTGCACTTGGTGGTGGCTACCCTAAGGGGCGAATTATTGAAATTTATGGACCAGAAAGTTCAGGAAAAACTACTTTAACGCTCCATGCAATTGCTGAAATTCAAAAACAAGGTGGAACAGCGGCATTTATTGATGCAGAGCATGCGCTCGATCCAGCTTATGCGCGTAAACTTGGTGTTGATACTGAAAACTTGCTTGTTGCACAACCTGATAATGGCGAACAAGCGCTTGAAATTACTGAAACTTTGGTGCGTTCTAATGCAGTTGATTTGATTGTAGTTGACTCAGTTGCGGCTCTTGTTCCGCAGGCTGAAATTGATGGAGATATGGGTGATGCACACATGGGGCTTCAAGCTCGTTTAATGTCGCAAGCGCTTCGAAAACTTACTGGAATTATTAATAAATCAAAAGCTACGGTAATTTTCATCAACCAAATTCGAATGAAAATTGGTGTGATGTTTGGAAATCCTGAAACCACAACTGGTGGTAACGCGCTTAAATTCTATGCTTCAGTTCGTGCTGATATTCGCCGAACAGCTCAAATTAAAAGTGGTGATGATGTAATTGGAAACCGTACAAAGGTTAAAATTGTGAAAAATAAGATTGCAGCACCGTTCCGAGTTGCCGAATTCGACATTATGTATAACGAGGGAATTTCGAAAACTGGAGATATTATAGATTTAGCGGTTGAACATGAAATTTTAGGAAAATCTGGTGCATTCTATAAATATAACGACCAAAATATTGGTCAAGGTCGTGAAAACGCTAAGCGATATCTGCTTGAAAATCCAGATGTAATGGCTGAAATTGACGCTAAAGTTCGAGCAAAAATTCGTGGTGAAGAATTTGTTGAAGAAACTCCAAACGAAGAAAAAACTGAAGAATAAAATAATTAGCCCGATAAATTTGGGCTAATTTGATTTTAATTTTTATGGCATTAGAGATTTTTGATCATAGTGATTTTGAGTATAAAAAGATAAAAAAGAGCTCTCAAGAAGCTACTTTTAAGGATGGTTTTTTTATAATAACAGATATAAAACAAGCAGTTAAAAATCAAAATCGGGTAAATATTTTTGTGAATGGAAAATATCGTTTTTCGCTAGATATTTTTCAGTTAACTCAATTAAATGTTAAAATTGGATCTAAATTTACAAAAACTGAAATCGAAAATCTTGAACAGCAGAGTGAATTTGGTAAGCTTTATTCTTTAGCTTTAAATTATTGCTTAATGAGGCCACATTCTAAAAAGGAAATTAGCGATTATTTATGGAAAAAAACTTTGAATCGTAAGCTTAAAAATCATAAAACAGGTGAATTCTATGAAAAAAAAGGAGTTTCGAAAATCTCAGTTGAACAAGTTTTGAGCCGATTGATCGAAAAAAAATATATTGATGATGAAAAGTTTGCTAAATTCTGGGTTGAAAACCGTAATCAGAGAAAGGGTAGCTCAATTAAAAAACTAAAATCTGAATTATTTTCGAAAGGTGTTTCTTCAGATATTATCGAACAGGTTTTAAGTGAATCAAATCGGAATGATGAGGATGAGATTCAAAAAATAATCGCTAAAAAAGCTAAAAGATATGCAGATGAACAAAAATTAATTGCCTATCTGGCTCGACAGGGTTTTTCTTTTGATGAAATTAAAAAGGCGCTTTCGAAAGAATAATTTTAATCTCGAAAAGGATTTATATAATTCGGTACAAAATTCTCAGTTTTTTCTGCTCGTTTTTGTGGGGATTCTTCTTTTTCGTGGCGAATTGTGATAGTATTGTCATTTATTGCAACGATTTGAGATCGGTGAATTGTTAAAGTTGGATCGTTTAACGATTTTAAAAATGGTCGTTTTACGATTAATTGCTGAACTGAAAAATCAGCTAAACTTAAAGTATAATCAATTATTTTACCAATTTTTGAACCTTTTTCATCTTCAACTTTAAGATTTAAGATGTCAAAATCAAGGTCAATTATTTCTTTAATTTTAATTACATCTGTTGGGAGAATAAAATCTTCGCCAGAGTCGATAATAAATCCAATTCTTGAAAGTTCACGAATATCGGCGATTCGGATTAACATTTCTTCGTTCGAAAAAGAATTAGCTTTTAATTGGTAAGCTAAAATTTGTAAATTTTCAGGATTAATAATCGCATTGCCGGTTAGGGCAAGTTGTGAGCCAGTTTGTAGCCCCATAATTGGTGTGTTTAGTAATTTTGAAGCTAAAATTAACATAATTATTTATAATTTTAACAAATTATTTTTTTAAAATCCAGTTTTCCGCATTAATTCTGGTAGAATTGTTTCGTTTTGCAGAACCTTTGCTAAACCATCTAATTTCATATTTTTAAAATTATTTATTGAAAGAATTTCTTCAATTTCAACTGAAGTTGGTTTAATTTGAATTAAATTTTTAATTTCTTTTGAAATCTCGCTATTAATTAAACTTAAAACTTCAAAAATTGCAGTATTTCCAGAGAAAGCTAATTCGTAATTTTCTTTTTTTCGAACAATTGGTAATTCTAAAATAGCATTTGAAGAAGTTGAAAGTTTATTTTTTGGGTGAACTTTATCGCGAAAATCTTTTTCTAACTGATGGATTTTTGCTCCCGTAGTTTTAAATTCCTGTAAAATCAGCGAAGATTCTTCTTTTGAGATTTTGGTTTTTGAAATTGCTTTTTTTGAAACGGTACGAATTAAAGTTTGTGATATCATTCCTAGAACATTTGCACTAATTAAGAA
>CAUROE010000040.1:0-5924 GCA_963526465.1 uncultured Saccharimonas sp. (SeqCode) | reverse complement strand
CATATACGGAGCTTGTTGAGCTTGCGAATTCTCTGGTTGTGTATTTTGCGGAATAGTTTCAGGAATACTAATTGAAGTTTCTGGCTGAATTTCTTGGGTGATTTCGAAAACTTCTTCGCTTGGATTTTCTATTTTAGGATCTTCAAGAATTGCCGTAATGTCGCGGTCAGCCTCGTCGATTTCACGTTGATTATTTTTTTGTTCAATTTTTTGGTGTTCCTCAGCTTTTTTGGTATCTTCAATGGCTTTTAATTTTTCGGCATTTTCGCGCGTAATTCTTGGTAATTTTACAGTAAAAGTGCTACCTTTTGTATATTCGCTTTCAACATCCAAGAATCCGCCAATCGATTCGGTAAGTTTGCGCGACAAAAATAACCCAAGCCCTGTACCATTAATTTCTCGCGTTTCAGAATTATCTACGCGATAAAATTTTTGAAACAAATGCGGAATATCTTCGGCCGGAATCCCAATCCCACTATCTTTAACAGAAATTTGAACATTATTGTTGTCGCCCATAACATTCACAGAGACCATTCCGCTTGGCGTATATTTTATAGCATTTTCGAAAAGGTTATTTAAAATTTCATGTAAGTGATCGCGGTCGGCATGAATGAAAAAAACTGGTGTTAAGGTTTTTTCGCCCGTTTTGTGGTTATCTGGCTCGAAATTATAACTTAGGCCCTTTGCTTCAGCTTTTGGCTTTAGCCCTTCCCAAATGTTTCGTGAGAACTCAATTGCATCTAAAACAACAGGTTCATTTTTGAGCCGCCCATCTTCTGCCTTTGTAATATCGAGTAAATCTTGAAAAAGCTGGCCTAAATGCTTGGTGTTTTCGTGGGCTTTTTGAAGGTAAGATTTTGCGCGTGCGTCAATCGTTGCAGTAGCTGGGTTGAGGGCTAAGCCAATATACCCTTCGATACTTGCAACTGGCGTTCTCATTTCGTGGCTTGCAGTTGATATAAATTCTGCCTGTTCACGGTTTTCTTTTAGCTCTTTCGAAATATCCCTAAAAACTACAACTATGCCAGAATTTTGGCCATTAATCAAGTTTACGGCCAAGAAGATCGGAACAATTTTCCCGCTTTGAGTTTTAATGAATAAATCTCGTGTTGTGAAATTTTCACCAGTTCGTAAAACACGATTCACTGGGTTGGAGGTTTCAATCATCTCGCCACCTTCATTGTTTGTAATTTTTAAAACTGAATTAAAAACCAATCCAGCCGCATCACTGCCATTCCAGCCGGTAATTTGCTCTGCTGCTGGATTGATCGTCAAGATATTGCCTTTTGAGTCAACCGCTAAAACTCCATCATCGACAGCATCTAAAATTGCTTTTCCGTCGCCCAAAAAGCTGCTCGAAGTATTTTTCGAATTTTTATTTTCTGAGTTTTCGCTAAAAATATTTTTTAAGTTAAACATTGCCCACTTCCTTAACGTAAATATTTTAACATAAACAGTTTTGAAAAGCAAGAAAAAAGCGAGCATTTCGCTCACTCTGTTTTAGAATAATTTTGCAACTACTACATCACAGCAGTGCAAATTATTTTTTAAATTATCGTGGTAAAAATCGATAATTTTACGATGTGTTTCTATATCCTGTTTAGCATTTAAGTCTTTGCTATCTGAAAGCCTGTAAATCTTAGTATTATTTTCATAGATTAATTTTTCGAAACGATTCCACCGTTCGAATTTTGCGTAATCAAGCTCATCGCGAATCTGGATTAATTCTTCTGAACTTTCCATTTCAGCTCTCTCCTCTAGAGCTTTTTTTCGAAGCTCCAGATCCATTAGATGGATTGAGTGTTCATTTCGGCAAATTGTGCGGCAAAGATTGAATGCATAAGCAGGCGTGATATCTGCCGCATTATAGAGAACTCCTTCCTTTCGAAGTTCGCCTTTGTATCCATTCACTGCAAAACTTCGCGGAGATTTCGAGTTCAAAAAAGCGTAGGTGCCATCAATTGTAGGTTGAGCTTCGGCCCATTCGTCAATTTTATGAACCAAATAGCTAGCACAACCTTGATTTTGATAGTCTTCGAGAGTGAACATTGAGCCGATTTCGCCCAATTTCCAGCCGAAAGAATTAATTTGTGGCTTCATCATTGAAGCCGATGCGATAACCTTATCGGTTTTTTTGTCAAAAAGTAACGCAACACAAGCTTTTTCCATAATGTCATCTGGTGACATATCTAAGACTGTGCTGTCTTGCTTTGTTAGGTTTGAAAGCCATAATGCAATTTTATGCTGTAGTTCTAAGTCTAGATTATGCAAAAAACAAAAAAACCATTCGCCATTTAAAATCTTTTGCATAACATTTAAAATACCTCTATCTTTAATTTCCATTTCTGCCACCTCCAAAAGATATTTCGAAAATTCGATAGATTTTATAATTATATCATAAAATTAATAAAAAAGCAATAATCTAAAAAATATTAAAATAAAAACCGCCCTTCTTTGAGAAAAGCGATTTTTTAAAATTTTTAAAATTATTTTGCAGCCAAAGCTGCTGCAATCCGTTCGCGGCGTTTTGCTTCGCGGCGTTTTTCAATTTTTAGTTTTGCGCGCAAAGCTCGTTTGCGGTCTGCTCCATGCCAACTTTTATGTTTAGCCATTTCTTTCCTTTCGTTAAAAAATAAAACAATTCTGAACAATTATAGCACACTTTTTTAAGAATTTCAAACTATCTGCCATAAACCAATCGTGAGACATTCTGGTAGTAAACTTGCACTGCATGGTGAAAATTTTGAAGTTCTGTTCCTTTTAAATCAAAATAGTGTGGCCCAGCTTCAATTTTAATTACTTGGTCTTTTCGAAGCTCATATCTGGTTGTATTTTGGTGAACTTTTCGCTTGCCGTCAATCCATTCTTCATGATAAATCCAAGAATTATGGTCAAGCACGAAAAATTCTCGCCGAATACCGTTCGTTGTTGGCCCAAAGATTTGTGCGCCAACTTTACTTTCAAGATTGATTAACGCTCGCGAAATATCTTGCGGATTTTTCTTGAATTTCGCAAAAAGATATTTATAATATAATTGATTACTCTCGTGTTTTTTTGAATTTTTCAAAAAAGATTTTCTAGTATATTTTAAGTGCGAAAGACGAATTTCTTCTTCGGCGATATTTCGAAATTGTAAAATTTGAGCGCTCTTTGCAAACATTTCACCAAAAATATCAATTTGATTATTTTTTAATATTGGCTGGAATACCGGCTTTTTAACCTGTTGAATAGGCTTTAAAGGCATTTGTTTTGGTGTGTCATAAGCAATCTGGATTTTTGGTTTCTTTAAATCTGGCTCTTTCTGAGCTTCTGGAAAATATGGAATTTGATATAAACTTTTGTCAGAATTGTTCATTTTTAAACCTTAAATATGATTAAATTGTATCATATTTTAATATTTTTGTCAATATTTGGTAAATTAAATTTTAAATAGTTTTTCGCAATTTTCGGTTGTAATTTTAGCAACTTCTTCAGCTGGAATTTGCCTTTTTTCTGCTAAATCTTCAACAATTAACTTTGAAAAAGCTGGCTGGTTTGGTTTTCCGCGCTTGCCTTTTGGTGCTAAAAATGGTGAATCTGTTTCGATTAATATTTTCGAAATCGGAATGCTCGCAAACATTTCAATATCTTCAGGATTTTTTGTAAAAGTTGAAATTCCATTTACGCCAATAAATAAATCGCGCTTTAAAGCTTTGTTTAAATTATCTTTCGAATCTGTAAAAGAATGCAAAACTCCACGAATTTTACCAAATTTTGAAATTTCATCAAAAATTGGCCAAAAATCTTCGAAAGCATTTCGAACATGAAAACTTACGGGCAGATTTAGCTTTTGAGCAAGCTTGAGCTGAGCTTTTAGAATTTGTTTTTGCGCCTCACGGTTGGAATTTTCATAAAAATAATCAAGACCAATTTCACCAATAGCCACCACTTTTTGGGCTTTCGAAAGCTGCTCAAGTTCATAAACTAACTCTTCTGGGTTGTACTTTTCGGCTTCATGTGGATGAACGCCAATCGTTGCAAAAAGTTTAATTTTGCTAGAATTTTCTTCAGCAAATTTAACGCCAATTTTAGAATTTTCAAGATTTTCGCCAATGCAAATTGCTTTCGAGATTTTAGAACTTTGCATATTCTCAAAAACTTCTTCTTGAGGAATTGGAAAATTTACATCGTGAATGTGGCAATGTGAATCAATAATTTTCATTTTATCCTTTCGAAAGTTGAAACCTCAGCATTAAAGCCGAGGTTCTGGTTATTTTTTAGCTTGATTATTTTGTGCGGCTGCGATTTTTGCGGCACGCGGATCTTCAGTTTTAAGATAAATTTTTGGGAAAAGTAAGCCGATTTCTTCGTCGCGAATTACGCCACTACTAAAAATCGTTTGAAGCTTTTCGGCCGTATCTGGCATAAACGGTTCAAGCATTTTGCTGATTTGTAATAAGCCTGACACAGAGTGCGCAAGAACTTCTGCTAGATGATTTTCTTCGTCTTTATTTTCTTTTGCTTTTTTGGCAATTTCCCAAGGTTTTACGCCTTCAATATATTGATTATGGGCGCGAACCAATCCCCAAATTTCATCAATCGCTTTATTGAATTCTAGAGATTTCATGTATTCGTTGTAAGTATGGCGATCGTGCTCATCGCTAGGAATTTCACCAACCACGCCAGATTGATAACGCTTAACCATATTAGCTACACGTGAAGCCAAATTTCCGAGGTCGTTACCAAGTTCGTTGTTGTAGGCATTTTCGAACTTCTCCCAGGTAAAATCTCCATCATCTTGAGTTGCAACGTGCCGTGAGAAATAATACCTAAAAGCATCTAGCCCGTAATTATTGATAATTTCGTTCGGATCAACCACATTGCCAATCGATTTACTCATTTTCACGCCGTTGCTTGAAATGTGGCCATGAACAAGCAGAGTTTTTGGTAAAGCTAGATCAAGCCCAAGCAGCATTGCTGGCCAGATTCCTGCATGAAAACGTAAAATATCTTTCCCAATAACTTGCACATTTGCTGGCCAAAATTCTTGCCAACCTGCAATATCTGGATATCCGATTACGGTTAAATAGTTTGCAAGCGCATCAATCCAAACATACATTACTTGTTCTGGATCACCAGGAACAGGCACGCCCCAAGTTAAATTCTTTTTTGGTCGTGAAATTGAAACGTCTTCAAGTCCGCTTTTCAAAAAGTTTAAAAATTCTTTCTTGCGATATTCTGGCACGATTTTCATTCGGTTAGTTTCAATGGCTTCGATAATTTTTGGTGTAAATTCTGAAATTCGTAAGTAATAATTCTCTTCTGAAAGCCTTTCGAAAGGTTTTTGATGGTTTGGGCAAACGCCATGAAATTCAGTTACTTCTTTCTCAGTATAAAAACTCTCGCAACCTGTACAATACCATCCTTCATAAGTATTTTTATAAATATATGGCTGAAGTTTCATCCAAATATATTGAGCTGCTCCAATGTGATGAGAATCGGTTGTACGCACAAAATCTGTATAAGTTGTCTTCATTTTGTCCATTAAATTTTTAAAATTCTGGACAGTTCCATTAACGTATTCTTGTGGAGTTAAACCGTTTTCGGCGGCTTTTTCAGCGATTTTATTACCATGTTCGTCTGTTCCAACCTGAAAACGAACTTCATTTTCTTGCTGGCGCTGGTATCTCGCCCAAATATCAGCAATTAAGTAATCAAGAGCGTTTCCAATATGAGGCGCTCCGTTTGCATAAGGAATCGCAGTTGTTATATAAAGTTTTTTCTTTGTCATACTGCTTATAGTATAACATATTTTTCGAAAAAGAGAAAGTTGGAATTATTGTTAAGCTTATAAATAAAAATTATTTATTTAGAATCAAAATAGTATCGAGTAATTTCAAGCCAGTTTTCGATAGTTAATTCTTGTGCGCGCGCATCTGGTGAAA
>CAUROE010000039.1:0-5992 GCA_963526465.1 uncultured Saccharimonas sp. (SeqCode) | reverse complement strand
GAATATACAAAATATGCAAATGAGAGAAACTCGCAAAAAGCAGCTCTTCAAAAACAACAGCAAGATATGATTCAGGCTCAAATTTTGCGTGCAGCTCGGGCAGCCGGTAGTGGGTCGCTTCCACAAGCTATTGCTGGAACAAGCAGTTATCCTTGGAATGATGCAAACTGCTTTGTTGATGCGAATGCGGTAAGTTATGGTGGCGCAGATGGGAACGGAACAGATGGCTATGGCTATGGTTGTCGCCAATGTGTGAGTTATGTTGCATGGAAGTTGCGCGCAACAAAAGGTATCAACGCTGCGTATTGGGGTAATGCTAAAGATGTGCCAGCTAGTGCACGGCGAGCAGGATTCCGAACTGGAAGTACTCCAAAAGTTGGATCATTCGGCGTGATGAGCGGCGGTCAATATGGTCACATTGTTTGGGTTGAGGCCGTGAACGGTAATATGGTTACGATTTCGCAATATAATTACTTTGTTAATGGTAGATGGGGTCAATTCTCAACAATGACCGTACCTGCAAGCACTTATGATACATATGTATATTTCGATTAATATTTAGCGAGCCAGTTTATCTGGCTCGCTTTTTATTATTTGCTATTTTAGCGATTAACTAAAAGCGCTCATTTAAAAATTTCACGAGGTAGGATGTCTTTATAAAGTTTTGGATAGATTTTTATCAAAAGAAGCTATCAATAAATTTTTATTATTAAAAAGTTTCTCTTTATCTATTAAAAATGATATAATAAAAAATGAAAGGGGATACAATGGATGCTTTTATCAAAGAAATAAGGATAAAACCTATACCTAAAGGTAAATACTACTCTGAAATTCCATCAATAAATTCCATTGATTCTTTAAATTTGTCTTCTCCCATTACCTTTTTTATGGGCGAAAATGGGAGTGGTAAATCAACTTTACTTGAAGGTATTGCGGTTTCTTTAGGATTTAACCCTGAGGGTGGAACTGTTAATTTTAATTTTGCAACTAAAGAAACTCATTCAAACCTTAGTGAATATATTCAGATTGTTAGAGGAGCTAAGCGACCACGGGATGGATTTTTCTTGAGGGCTGAAAGTTTTTATAATGTAGCTACTTATCTGGAAGATATATACAGTAGAGAGATTGCTATGGGCTATAAATTAGATTCTTACGGCGGAATCCCTCACGAACGCTCGCACGGTCAGGCATTCTTAGGTCTGGTTTTAAATAAATTTAAACCTAATGGATTATATATCTTAGATGAACCAGAAGCTGCTCTTTCGCCACAAAATCAATTAGCCTTTATGGCAAAGATATATGAACTAACGCAAAGCGGAGCTCAATTCATCATAGCTACTCATTCCCCTATTATTACAGCTTTACCAAATTCAAAAATATACAATTTTAATGAATCTATTCAAGAAATTGATTATCACGATTCAGAAAGCTATCAAATTACAAAACTTACTTTAGAAAATCCTGAACTTATATTGCGAAATCTTTTGAAGAAATAAAAATAATATATAGCACAAGAACAGTGCAAATTCAGATTATTTTAGAGCGCTAAATCTTTCAGCGCTTATTTTTTGTTATGCTTGTGCTTTTGTGATATAATGGAAATTATGGATAGAGGTAAAAAAGTTGAACGCTCAACGCTGGTTTTGGTTTCAGTTTTTATGCTGGTTTTAGGCTTTGCGGGTGGCTCAAGAATAGATGATATTAGAAATTTAATTGCGCCAGTTTTTGGGCTGAAAAAGGTTGAAAGAATAGATTTTTCGAATGTCGAAAAAACTTATCAAGCTTTAGCTTCAAATTTTGATGGTGAAATTGATAAACAAAAAATTATCGATGGTGCTTCGAAAGGTCTAGTTGAAGCGGTGGGAGATAAATATACAGAGTATATGACTGCTAAAGAAGCTGAAGAATTTAATAAAAGCTTAAGTGGTGACGTTGGAACGGGAATTGGTGTTGAACTCGCAAAAGACGGTGACTCTGTTAAAGTTGTGCGAGTTTTAGCTAAAAATCCAGCCGAAAGTGCAGGAATTTTGGCGGGTGATGTAATTTCGAAAGTTAATGGTGAAGATGTTTCGAAAGAAAATACTTCTGAAATTAGCAAAAAAATTCGTGGAGATGTTGGAACAACTGTTAAGATTGGCGTGGTTCGTGGCAATGAAAAGAAAGAATTCTCAGTAACTCGTGCAAAAATCGAAAATCCAAGCGTAGAACTCACGAAGAAAGACGGCGTTGCAACACTTTCAATTTATCGATTCGATAGTGAAACTGGTGTTTTGGCAAAAAAGTATGCCGAAGAAATTAAAAATGAGGGAATTTCGAAAGTTATTTTAGACTTGCGTGGAAATGGCGGCGGATATGTTCAAGCTGCAAAAACTGTTGCAAGCTTGTGGCTTGAAAAAAATGCTTTGATCGTTAGTGAAAAAACTGGTTCAAAAACAGTTGAAGAGATTCGAGCAACTGGTGACAATCCTTTGAAAGGTATTAAAACCGTAATTCTGCTTGACGGCTCCTCAGCTAGTGCGAGCGAAATTGTTGCTGGCGCTTTAAAAGAACATAAAGCTGCTCAAATTGTTGGTGAAAAATCTTATGGTAAGGGAAGTGTTCAAACTACTATTGATATGCCAAATGGAGCTTTATTGAAAGTTACGATCGCGAAATGGTTTACGCCAAGTGGAAAAAATATTTCAAACAATGGAATTTCACCAGATATTAAAGTGAGCGCGCCAAAGGGCGAAAGTTATTTGTTAAATGATATTCAAAAAAACAAGGCGTTAGAAATTTTAAAATAATTGCAGAACTGTTTAGGAGGGAAAATGGAAGCAAGAAAAAAGATCTTATTAGTTGAAGATGATGAGGTTTTGGCTAGCGTATATCGTGCAAGGCTTGAGATGGAAGATTTTGAGGTTATGGAAGTTCATGACGGCGAGCAAGCATTAACTGCAGCTTTAAAATATCGTCCAGATTTAATGATTCTTGATGCAATGATGCCAAAAATTTCGGGCTTTGATGTATTGGATATTCTTCGAAATACTCCTGAAACAATGAATCTGCAAATTATTATGCTTACCGCTTTAAGCCAAGAAAGTGATCGTGAGCGAGCTGAAAAACTTGGCGTTGATGAATATCTTGTTAAATCTCAGGTGATGATTTCAGATGTGATTGAGAAAGTTCGTGAACATTTGGGTATTGGTGAAGATTACTAGCAGATTCAAAATGAGTAAAATAAAAAATGAGTCAATCTTTCGAAAGACTCATTTTTTATGCAATTACGCAGCAACAACTTCTACAACTGTGCGTCGTTCTGTCTTGCCAGTAAATTTGCGTTTTTGGATTTGTTTAAACTTCACAACACCGTCTTGTTTGGCATGAATTGTGAAATTTCGGCTCATGTAAGTTCCTTCACCAGCCAATTTAGTTGCACCAGTCTGTCGAACGAGAACTTCGCCCTCGTTAACTTTTTGGCCACCAAATCGTTTAACACCAAGGCGTTGACCGGCGTTGTTGTGGACGTTCTTACTTGAACCACCCGATTTAACGTGTGACATTTTTACTCCTTATTAGTACTAATAATTCACGCGCCACAACTTGATTTTCGCGATAATATATTAAATCTTGTGGTTTAACGCGCATAAATTCCTTTCTATTATAACCCAGCTCATTTAAAAAGTCAATAAGTGGAAGGTGAGAAAAATCACCATTTTGGTTTTTCCAAGCAGGAACAGCAATGCAAATCTGTGTGCCTTCTGGAATTTGCTGCGATAAATTCTTTAAAAAGTTCGAAATTATACGATTGCAATTTTCGCGAACCTCTGCTAATTTTTTGGGCGAAGGTGGAGCAGAAAATGGTTGCCCTAAGTAGGTCTCGCAAACTACGCTTGAAAGTTTTTTTGCAAAACCCCATTTTTCAATTGTAGCATCAGCTTCATAAATTTCTCCAAGTTCACCATGCGGTTTAAACTCTCGCACAAACCAATCACTATTTTCTTTCGAAAATTCCACCATTTTTTCACTCAAATCTGTTCCGTTTGCTTTAAAACCTTTTAAAAGCGCTTCTTGAATAACTGTGCCAGTGCCGCAAAAAGGATCGAGGATTTCTGGCTTTTCGAAAGTTTTTTTACCAAAAAGTGCTTGAATTTGCGGCTGATTTTTGCCGGCACCGAGATTGATCATTGTTTGGGCAAGTTTTGGCGGCAGCATTCCAACGAAAGCATCGCGTTTCGGCCTGTTTTGATCGCGTCTAGCATAGCTTGTGATATTTTGCGCGCCTTCACTTAAAGCAACAATAGTTTTTTTACCACCACGAACTACTAAAATTTCGATTTTTTTCTCGCTTAAGCCAAGCTTATTATTGTGCGAAATTGCGGTTGAAAGCTCGGTAGTTTTTGAAGGGATTATTCGCACTGAAACGCCGTGATTTTTAAGCTTTTGTTTAATGATTGCGCCAGTTTTCGAAACTTCGTTCGCTCGAATTTTTAAGCCATAAGCTGAAATTCCTAGTGTAATTTTTCCGCTAAAATCCGCAAAATCGTGTTCAAAAATTTTGGTTATTTTTTTTGAAACATCTCGCCAATCTGTTGAATTGACTTCAAAAACAACTTGGCCGGTTTTTAAAATTGAGCCAAAATGCGAAACATTGAGTTTTTCAGTTTCAATAAGACAAGCGTAATCACCCAGCACGCGAATTTTATCGCCACCAAAAACACTTTCTAGTTCAGCGATTCCAATAGCAGGCTGTCTGCCCAAGATTGCAATTTTCATTCTTAAATTGTACCATAAAAAGTTAAAATCGGCAATTTTTAAAGAGATTATTTGCTTTATTTTAGAAACATAACGAGTTGTTGGCGGGTGATTTTTTCTGATATTCAACTAATATTTAATCAGATATAAATATTTTTTAATGTTTATGGTATAATAGAATCAGAAAAATTTGAAAAACCCGAAGAGTAACCTTTCTTTATTATATTCATAATAAAGGAATCCTATCAGCCCTTCGCTAAAATATAACTGAAAGGTAAACTTTATATGAAACAAGAACTGGAACACCTTCTGGCACAAAATGACACCTTTATGGTGGAAGGTGTGCCGTTATCGTATTGTAGGCTTACCGTTCTTCAATGAGACGATTAGTAAGGATAGGGTTAAGGAAACTCTGAGAATCTTATAGAACTATATATGGAGGTTATTATGACAGTTAATAGAGGTTCGGAATTTAGAAAATGGGATTTACATATACATTCACCATATACGATATTGAATAATAATTTTGAACATTTGGCAGACGGTAGTCCCGATATTGAACAGTTTATCAAGAAACTTAAGGATGAGGGAATTTCAGCAGTTGGTTTAACTAATTATTTCAATTTTAAAGATGAAGATTTTATATTGAAGGATAAGCTAAATTCTGCAGGTATTGTTACATTTTTAAACCTTGAGGTTAGACTCACTAATACGAATAACTCAAATCAGTTTTTTGATTATCATGTTATTTTTGACAATAGTATAGAAAATCAAATTATCAAAAATTTATTAGCCAATTTAAAGGCAAAAATTGGTAATACTGATAAATCCTTTAATAGGTTGACAAAGAGTGAAATCGACAATTCGGCAAGTGTCCCTTTTAATAGCCTTATATCTACTCTGGAAGGCGATGAAGAATTAAATGGCAGATATTTAAAAGGATTTTTGTCGAGGGGGCACGGAAATGCGAGAGTGAAAATTAGTTCTATCTATGAAGATGTTTGTCGAAATTCAGACTTCATACTTCATTCTAGCTGCGATAATCCCGATGACTGTCAAGATACTAAATGTTCTCATGATAATACTTTCAAAGATAGAGAGTACTGGCTGAATCATCCAAAATATATTAAACCCTTACTCCAATCTTCAGACGCTCATTCATTGGAGCAAATAGGAATGAAGTATTCTTGGATAAAGGCTGATCTAACCTTCGATGGATTAAGACAGATAAAATATGAACCTGAATATCGTATTAGTT
>CAUROE010000038.1:0-6047 GCA_963526465.1 uncultured Saccharimonas sp. (SeqCode) | reverse complement strand
CCCCAGACCCTCTCGGTGTAAACGAGATGCTCTAGCCAACTGAGCTAATCACCCGAACAATTACCATTTTAGCAGACTTTTTTTGTAAAGTCAACAACTTTTTTCATTTTTTGAAAAAATATTAAAGTTATGTTAATATTATTTAGATGAATATGTAAAATCGAAAGGTTAAATAAAAAAGAATGGATACAAGAAAGCCTAACGGGATTGGTAAAAAATATGAAAAATATGCAAAAAATAAAAAACATGAGGGCGAAGATTATAATTTTTACGACAGAGCAATGCTCGATAATTCGGTTATAGAGAAATTTGAACATTTTGTATTGGTTGAAAACTTATTTCCGTATCAGATTTGGGATGGGTTTGAGGTTGAAAAACATTTGCTTCTGATTCCAAAGAGGTTCACAGAGACGATTAGTGATTTTTCGCAAGCAGAAAAAGAAGAGTATTTTGAAATTTTGTCAAAATATGAAGCTCAGGGTTTTTCAATTTACGCTCGTGCAGCGCAAAATGTTCGAAAAACTGTTAAACATCAGCACACGCATTTGATAATTTTAAATTATGATCGGCGAGTGCGTTGGCTGTTTAATATTGCAAATAAAATTCTTTGGTGGAGTAACTTCTCTAAATAGTTTGGTTGATTTTTAACGAAAAAAATGGTAGAATATTTAAAGTTTTATAATAATTTTTAATAGAGAGAAAATATGAAATCAGAAAATATTCGAAATGTAGCGATTATTGCTCACGTTGACCACGGAAAAACCACTTTAGTGGATGGTCTTCTAAAACAGAGTAATACCTTTCGCGAGAATCAGGCTGAAATGAGTCAAACACTTTTGATGGATTCAGGCGATCAAGAATCGGAACGCGGAATTACAATTACTGCAAAGCAGACGTCAATTTATCATGGCGATTATAAAATTAATATTATTGACACTCCTGGGCATGCCGATTTTTCTGGCGAGGTTGAACGCACGTTGAATATGGCGGATGGCGTGATTTTGGTTGTGGATGCTCAAGAAGGCCCAATGCCACAAACTAAATTTGTTCTTTCGAAAGCTCTTGAGCTTGGTTTGAAGCCGATTGTGGTAGTAAATAAAATTGATAAGCCGGCTCGCAGAATTACAGAAGTGAACGACGAAGTTTCAGATTTATTCTTAGAATTAGCAACGAATGATGATCAGCTTCTATATCCGACATACTATGCAATTGGTCGTGACGGCAAAGCTTGGCCAGAAGTACCAGAAAATCCTGAAGCAGATGCGAATTTTGAGCCGATTTTTGATGCGATTATTAACGAAATTCCTGCGCCAAAAGTTGAACTTGAAGGTGATTTTCAGCTACTTGTAACTTCTTTGACTTACGATAATTTCTTAGGAAAATATGCGATTGGGCGAATTTCTAGCGGAAAAGTAAAATCTGGCGAACAAATTGCGTTAATTAAGCGAGATGGCACAGTTAAAAAGGCTAAAATTGATAAACTCTTTGCATACCGTGGTTTGAACCGTGAGGAAATTCAAGAGGCATTTGCTGGAGATATTGTAGCGATTACAGGTGTCTCTGAAGCTGAAATTGGTGAAACTTTGGCTGATGCGAATAATCCTGAAGCTTTGCCGACAATTGAGGTTGAAAAGCCAACCCTTTCAATGTATCTTGGCCCAAACACTAGTCCAATGAAAGGCCGTGAAGGTGAGTTTACAACTTCACGCCAAATTGGTGATCGCCTAAAGAAAGAGCTCGAAACAAATGTTTCGCTACAAGTTGAAGAAAGCGGAATAGGTTTCATTATTTCTGGTCGCGGTGAACTCCACCTTTCTGTTTTGATTGAGACTTTGCGTCGTGAAGGTTTTGAGTTTGAGGTCGGTCGTCCGCAAGTAGTTACAATTCAAGAAGATGGTATCGAAAAAGAGCCAGTTGAAGAATTGATTATTGAAGTTGCGCCCGAATTTGTTGGTGCGGTGAGCCAAGAAATGGGGTCTCGCCGAGCTGAAATGCGTGCTCAAGAAAGTCTGCCAACAGGAGCTACTCGCTTAACTTATATTATTACAACACGCGCAATGATTGGTCTTCGAAATCTAATGTTGACTGCCACAAAAGGAACGATTATTATGAATAGTTTGCCATATGGTTATCAAGAGATTGGAGCTAAAATTCCTTCAAGCCGAAATGGTGTATTGATCGCTTTCGAAAAAGGAGTATCAACACCTTATGCGCTTCAAAGCGCAGAGAGCCGTGGCGAATTATTTATTGGCCCGGGAACTGAAGTCTATGCCGGAATGATTGTTGGTTTAAATAATCGCCAAGAAGATCTTGAAATTAATGTTGTGAAAGAAAAACACCTCACAAATATGCGCTCAAAGTCTTCTGATGGTGCAGTTCAATTAACGCCGTATACAGATTTAAGCCTTGAACAGTGTATTGATTTTATTGAGGATGATGAACTTCTTGAAGTTACGCCGCAGAATTTGCGTCTTCGAAAGCGCTATCTCGACTCAAATGAGCGCAAACGAATGGCAAAATCTACTAAATAACAACACTTGACAATTTATTAAAATATTTAAAAATCACCCCAAGGACAGTGGGTGATTTTTTAGATTTTCGAAAGTCTTAATTATTTTTCGCGACTTGTTCGAACGTTCACTGAATAAGATTCTTCAGATTGGTTTACTCGAATAACTTTAAACAAAATATTTCCTTTCTATAATCATTTTTTATTTTGATACTTTTTATTTTTTGATGATTATGTTATCATTATAGCACAAAATTATTAATATGTCAATAGTTTTATTATTAAATTGGTGTAATGTATTTTACAGAATTGGATATGGCTGGATCGGAGTTTTGCTATTTTTTGGTAATATAAAATATATAGCCTATAAAATAAAATAGTTGAATAATTAATGAGTTTATGTTAAAATTGTGTAAAATATTTTCAAAATAAAAAGGAACAAAATGTTTAACAAAAAAACTATAAATGACGTTGATGTGCGAGGAAAGGTAATTTTGCTTCGTGCAGATTATAATGTACCTATCGAATACTCAGAAGACGGCTCGGCGAAGATTTTGAATAATTATCGAATTCGGTCGAGTTTACCAACAATAAAAAATCTGATTGAACGAGGGGCTAAAAAAATAATTATTATTTCGCATATGGGGCGACCAAAATCGGTTGAAGGAATTGCCGATTTAGATGAACTTGAACATTTGCCTAATGGAACTCGAAAATATTCTTTGCGACCAGTTTTTAATAATTTGCGTGAGCTTCTACAGGCTGAAGGTTTAAATTTTCCTATGAATTTTCACACTACGCCAATATTTCCGCGAACACGATATTCGGTTTCAATGAAAGATGCAAACGATGATTATAAGATTGAAATGTTAGAGAATTTGCGTTTTTCGAAGGCTGAAAAAAATAATTTACCAGAATTTGCGGATGCGTTAGTACAGGTTACTGGTGCGGACTTATTCGTGCAAGATGGTTTTGGCGTTATTCATCGTGAACATACCTCAACTATTGAAATTACCAAAAAAATGCCAAGCGTAGCTGGTTTGTTGCTTGAAAAAGAATACTCGACGATCTTGCAAGCTTTTAAGAGCCCCGAAAGACCATTTGTGGCGGTAATGGGTGGTGCGAAAATATCTGATAAACTGCCGTTAATTGAGAAATTTATTGAGCAAGCTGATAAAATTATCGTAGCTGGAGCTATGGCGAACACTTTTTTAAAATATTTAAATGTTGAAGTTGGGAAAAGCCGAATTGAAGATGGCCAAAATGAGGTTATTGAACAGATTTTTGAGCTTGCGGAGCGAAAAGTTGGGTTTAATAGTTTGCGAAGTTTCATAATTTTGCCAGAAGATGTTGCTGTGGCGAGTGAGTTTTCGAAAGACGCTGAGAGAATTGAAAAACCTGTTACGGCGGTTTTAGAAAACGAGATTATTCTTGATTTAGGGGAAAAATCGATTCAGCGAATTGAAAATGAAATTTTAAATGCAAAAATGATAGTTTGGAATGGAACAATTGGTTATGCTGAATTTGAGAACTTTGCAAAAGGCTCTTCTCAAACCTGTTCTGCAATTTCGAAAGCTACAAAAAATGGTGCAAAATCAATAGTTGGCGGTGGCGACACTTCAGCTTTCGTTTTGGATTGGTCGAGTCAAAATGCAGAAAATGCAGATTTTTCATTAATTTCAACTGGTGGCGGTGCAGCTCTTGAATTGATGAGCGGTGAAATTTTACCAGGATTTGAAGTTCTAAAAAATAAAGCATAAGAATTTACAAAAATAAAATAAAATGATAAAATAAAAGTATTATGGACAAAAAACTTGTTATCGCCAACTGGAAAATGAACTTAAATATGCAGGAATCGAGTATTTTTTTGCATAAATTGAGTGATAAAATTCAAGCTCATCGTGGAATGGAAATTATTCTCGCACCATCAACTTTCACTCTGCAATCTTTGAGTTTGCAGGTTAATCATAGGCAATTTAAGTTAGCGGCACAGAATTTTTATTGGCGAGATCACGGAGCTTTTACTGGCGAAATAGCAATTTCACAGCTCCGCGGAATTGTCCAATATGCGTTAGTTGGCCATTCTGAAAGGCGAAATATTTTTCACGAAACAGATAAAGATATTCGTGCAAAAGTGGCTGCAGCAATTCGAAACGATATTCGGCCAATTTTGTGTATTGGTGAAACATCTGATGAGCGAAACCATAATGAAACTGATTTGGTTCTAAACGATCAGCTAATTGGTGGGCTTGCAAACGTATCGAGTGAAGATATTACGAAAGTGATTATTGCGTATGAACCAGTTTGGGCGATCGGAACTGGCGTGAATGCTAACCCTGATGATATTCGAAAAGCGGTAAAAGTTATTCGAAATCAAATAAAACAACTTTATGGCGCAAAAACTGCTGAGAATATTCAAGTAGTTTATGGTGGAAGCATTCAGCCAGAATTTGCAACAGATTATGCAAATATTAGAGGAATAGATGGTTTGCTAATTGGCGGAGCAAGCTTGAGCGTTGAAAAATTCGCTAAAATTGCAGAAAAAGTTTTTGAAACAATAAAAAAGTAAAAGGAAAAATATGCGAGATATAGATTTTGAAGAATTAGATAAAGCAGTTGGAAGCTATCTTGAAAATGGTGTTGTGCCAAATTCGAAAGATAAAAATAATGAGGTTTTTTCGAAAATCGAAAGCCAGATTGAGCATTCTCGTGAGCAACAAAAAATGGTTTTTGCGCGAAAAGCTCCGCAGTCGGCGAACCAATTGCATCAAAATAACGAAAAAGTACAAATTCGAAATGTTGAAAAGGTTGTTGAAAAACCAAAAAATGAGAAAAAATCTGTTTATAAAAAACCAAGAGTCCGAATTTTGGATGATTTTAGTGTGCCCGTTCCACCAGAACATCACCGCGATAATTTTGGCGTTTCACTTTTAGTAAGAGAAGAGAAAATTGCTTTCGAAAGCCCAATTTTAGAAACATATGGTGGTGAAAAACTAATTCGAAATATTAAAAAGCCTGAAAATTCACCGATTCGAAAAAAAGTTGTTTCAAAAAATGAAAAAATTCAAGTAAAAAAAGAAACTGAAGTTCAATCTCGAAAAAATGAAATTAATATTGCGGAGCAAAAAACTACCACACCAAGTCGGGCGGAGTTTTATGCTGGTGTCTATCGAATTGGCGATGATAGCAATAAACTTCGAGTTTTTCACGGTGAACATACAGTTGAAATTCCAGAGCGAAAAGTTTCTAGTTCAAATTTCGAAAATCTAAATCTCGAAAATGAGCTAGAAAAAGTTATGCCAGAAATTTCAAGCCTAAAAACTGGCGGTAATACGATTACTTTTGATAATTCTGAGAAAATCAAAAAAGATATAGATAGCAAAGCTGAGACCGAGGCTTCAAAGATTGAAGTTAAGACTGAGCTAAAAAATCAATTAGGGCAAAACAAAGAAAATAATAAAAGAATAGATATTTTTGAGTTTGATGAAAGAGTTGAAGAAAATTCAAAACAAAATGAATCCTCGGAAAAGGTTATAAT